>JAZRMP010000071.1:0-23839 GCA_045647705.1 Faecousia sp. | reverse complement strand
TTTTTTTGTTTGTTGCAATTATTAACGAGATATGGTAAAATATGAAAAAATATATTGGAGGATGGTGTTATGTACGCGCTATTGGCTTTTTTTCCCATTGTGTTCTGTGTAGTGGTTATGGCAATATTTAATTGGCCTGCGAAAATTGCTATGCCTTTTTCATGGCTTATTGCCGCAGTTCTGGGATTACTGGTATGGGAATTAGACGTTTTAGCGATTATCGCCTATTCGGTTTCGGGTCTTTTCAATTCTATTGAAGTGCTGATTATTATTTTCGGTGCAATTTTGCTTATGAATACCCTGAAACTGTCGGGCGGAATGGTTGCTATAAACAACGGTTTTCGTTCTATCAGTCCTGATGCCCGTGTACAAGCGGTAATTATTGGCTTTTTGTTTGTATCTTTTATTGAGGCGGCAGCAGGCTTTGGAACTCCTGCAGCACTAGCGGCTCCGCTTATGATAAGTCTTGGTTTCCCCCCTGTAGCAGCAGTGGTAGTAGCGCTTGTCTGTGATAGCGCCTGTGTTGCCTTCGGCGCCATCGGAACCCCCGTGCAGCAGGCGATTACCTGCCTTGGGGGCGCAGAAACGTTGGACGCGGCATACATTGGACAAATGTCATTATGGACCGCTTTGCCACATGCCGTAGTAATGATTTTCCTGCCCTTTATAGCCAATGTAATTATGTGCAAAGTTTTCAGCAAGGAAAAATCTATTATACCCGCACTTCAAGCTCTTCCGTTTTGCTTGTTTTCAGGATTTTGCTTTGCTGTGCCTTATGTGCTGGTGAATATATTTATCGGGCACGAATTCCCTTCCTTGTTCGGTTCTTTGATAGCACTTGTAATCACCGTTATTGCAGCCAAATATAAATTCCTTACCCCCAAGACCGTATGGCACTTTGGAAATGAGTCAGAGTGGGATGAGGGGTGGAAAGCGACGCATCCTCTTACAGCTCCCAAGGATTCCAATATGTCGCTTATAACAGCGTGGGTTCCATATGTTATCATCGCTTTGGTGCTTGTAGTCACTCGCATACCCGCACTTGGCATTAAAGGATTACTTAACGATGCATCAAGCATATTTGTGATTAAAAGTGGCAACTTGTTCGGCGTGGAAAACACTGCTTTTACATTGAAGTGGGCATATGTTCCAGGTGCGGTCTTTATTTTAGTGGCGATTATTACTGTTTTACTGCACAAAATGAAACGTCAGGATGTGGCTTCGGCTTGGATTGCATCCTTCAAGCAAGTAAGCGGTGCCGCTCTCGCTTTGGTATTCGGTCTTGCTATGGTGCAAATTTTGCGTTACTCGGGCTCTAACGACATTTCAGCGACGGGAGAAATGAAAAGTATGATTTTCTATATGGCAGAGGCGCTTTCTAGGGTAGGTAAGAGTCTTTACATTATAATTTCTCCAGTAATTGGTGTGCTGGGCGCGTTTATTTCAGGCTCCAACACGGTAGCGGTGACGCTGTTTGCCAACCTACAAGAGCAGGCCGCCAACAACTTAGGTCTTAACCCCGCTATTATCGTAGCAGCCAACACTATTGGCGGTTCTATCGGTAATATGATTTGTGTCAATAATGTGGTGGCTGCTTGTGCTACCGCAGGGACTGCAGGCCGCGAGGGTAGAATTATCCGTATTAACGCTATCCCCGCTGTTATTTATACAGTAGTCGTTATTTTGGTACTGTTTGTTGCATATTATTTGTTAAGATTGTAAAACAAACGCTATGCCTTATTAACTATAAGCAAGAAAACAATGCTGATTGATGCATTTCTAATTTCCCTCTTTTGCTAATAGCACCACAGGCTGCTATCAAGGGCTAATTCAACCAATAAAATCGCCACCCAAACGGGTGGCGATTTTTTGCGCGCAGTTCGATAGAATATGTAGGGACGGATGCCCACATCCGCCCGTTATGATTGGCTTCGTTAGGCAATCATAACTCTAAACTCATAACTCAAACGTTTTTTTGTAGGGACATCCGTCCCCGGGTGTCCGCAAACTCACGCAAAGACAATTCGGACACCCCGGAGGGGTGTCCCTACTATTTCGGGATGGGAGACCCATCCCCTACGATCGTTTCCTCGCGAGCTAGGGGTTTATTATTTCTTTTTAGGAAAAGGTTTCTTTTGGTCGGTTAGTCCAAGAAGATAATCGACACTGACATGATGGAACTGAGCCAAGGCTATTAAAACCTGGGGCGGGATCATGCGCTCTCCACTTTCATAATAAGCGTAGGTTCTTTGAGGGACATTGACCCTTGCTCCCAGTTCTGCCTGCGTCAAGTCAGCATCTTCTCTTAAATTGCGGATCCTATCATATTTTTCAGCCATTGTTATCACCAACAACACTATACCCTAGAACGATTTGTTCTATTGACATATTGAACATTTTGTTCTAGAATATCTATACCTAAAGGGAACAACAGCATTGGAGGTATGGGGTATATGGATGCATTTGGTTGCGACTATGCGTGCAGAACGGTTGGTGAAGGTATTCTCAAATATAATATTCCCGATGATTGGTGTGCTGAATTTGATGCCTATGATGATGTATATCCTATTGTCTGTATTCAGGTGGAGCAAATACGCAAGTCATCCAATATGATGGCTTTGAAGCTCAGGGTTGTGGAGAATGAGGATAGTGAATACGCAGGGTGTATGGTGCTTGCAGACCAAAAGACCATCTTTTTCAAAGTCGATTATATGAGCGATTTGGTAAAGGCGATGCACACAGAATAAGAGCTTTATAAATTCTCCCTTTTGCGGATCGCACTACAGGCTGCCATCAAGGGCTAATCCCCAATAACAAAACCGCTCCTCAGATGAGGAGCGGTTTTTCTTGTGGGGCGAATATCATCCGCCTTATTTCTTAGGATATGGGTTTTTGTTGTTGGTTCTGCCCAGCAGATAATCCACACTAACCCCGTAATAATCAGCCAGTTTTTCGGCATATTCCAATGGCAGTGGACGTTCTCCCCGTTCATACTTGGAATATAAAGACTGATCGCATATTAAATATTCTGCTATGTCTCTTTGCTTCAGATCTTTGTCTTCTCGCAAATCACGAATTCGCAAGTTCATTTGCATCACCCACGTTAGCATACAGCAGGACATATCGTCCTATTGACATTTTGGACAATTTGTCCTAAAATATCTATATTTCCTAAAAACGTACTTTTCGTTATGAGGTGAGAGCATGGAGGATCATTCTCTTGACGGATATTTGAGAAGGCGGTCTACAGAAGAACTGGAATCCCTGTTGGCTTACTGCCTACAGGATGAAATTTATGCAAATTATAAGCATGTGATTTTAGAGATACTTCGCATTTTAGAAGAGCGTTTCGTGCCGGATATGACATCCGAAGAGGTTCTTCGGGTAAAGGAGAAGCTTTTGCAGTACAAACCGAAAGAATAAATATTTACATTTAAGCATAACGTAAACTTAATTTCCCTCTTTTGTGTATTGCCGCACAGGCCCCGCCTTACCTCAAGAATACAGGTTTTTGTTATTTATATCCCATTGCAATTCACCATGCCACACCTGGGTTTGCCCCGAAACCAAAATCTTACGAAACCACGCCCTCTCCCCTATTGACATTTGGCAAAAGCCATCCTAAAATAATTATTACACAGGGTATTTCCCTGTGGAAAATTAAGCACAAGAAAGGTGAAAACGATGGAAAATGTAGTAAACACAGCTCCCGTAGGACAGTTAAAAACAAACAAAGGTCTGTTGAAGACAATCCTCCTTTCACTGATTACCTTTGGTATCTACCCGTTGGTCGTCATGTCTGCTGTTTCTAACGACATCAATATCGTTGCTTCCAGATATGACGGTAGACGGACAATGCACTTTTGCCTGCTGGCATTCATTGTGGCACCGATTACATTTGGTATTGCAGGAATTGTTTGGTATCATAAGATTTCCAACCGAATTGGTGCCGAGTTGAAAAGACGCGGCGTTGCCTATAACTTCAGTGCCTCTGACTATTGGCTTTGGAATGTTTTGGGAAGCCTTATTGTTGTGGGTCCTTTTATTTACCTGCACAAGATGTTTAAGGCAACCAATCTTATGAACGCCCATTACAACGTTAACGGTTAATATCCAATAACATAAACGCCGATGACTTATAAGGGTCATCGGCGTTTTCTTCTGCGAATAACGATTGCCCAACTTGCCCACAAGTGGGAATTTGACAACCATAGGGATTACAGGTATAATAACAGAAAATCAGAAAAGGAGCGAAGAAAATGCATCTTCACCACGATCATATCGGCACCGGCGACCACAGCCACAGCCATGAGCATACCCATACCCATGAACACACCCACGACGGTGTTGCTCACTCCCATGCCCACAGCCATGCCCACAGCCATGCCCATACCCACGATCATGTTCATCCTCATGCACACGATCACCTCCATGGGGAAGGCCACGACCATACCCACAGCCACGAATGCGGCGACTGCGGCTCCTGCGGCGGCTGCCAGCACACCCCTATGGAGGAACTGCTGGCTCTGATGAACTATATGGTCAGCCACAACACCGCCCACGCCAAAGAGCTTGCGGATCTGGCAATGCAGTTGGAGAAAGCCGGCAGCCATGCCGCTTATGAGCAGGTTATGGCAGCTGTGTCCGACTTTGAAAAAGGCAATCTGCGCCTGTCTGCCGTCCTTGCCAGTCTGAATGTAAAATAAGGAGTCAGCTATGTGTCTTTCTACTGTTTATAAGAACACCATGGAGGAAGCCTCCATCGTTATGAAAAATGTCATGCGGATCGACTGTAAGGACGGTTGTGTAATTCTGACCGACCTGATGGACCGCACCGTCTCCATCCAAGGCAGACTTGTGCAGGCAAATCTGGTGGATGGTTTTGTAATTGTACAGGAAGGCTAACCCTTTGGGTCTGCAGGTCTGAGGCTTTTCTTTGTTGAAAAACAGAGAAAAGCCTCTTGCGTTTCGTTTTTTTTCAGTATATAATGCTTGCAGCTTTATTTTTGAGGGGGGATCCCTATGGACCGGGGGCAGATACTTTCCTGCGCTCTGGATATTGGCGAACAAATGCTGATTAGCGGCGCGGAAGTGGGTCGCGTGGAATCGGCTATACGCTTTATCTGTTCTGCCTATGGTTGTCGGAGGACGGATGTTTTTACCATTACATCCAGCATCGTCGTATCGATCGAAGACGGAGATGGCAACCACAGTACCCAAACCCGCCGTGTAACTGGAACACACACCAATCTGACCCGTCTGCATCAGCTTAACGCTTTGTCCAGAGAGGTCTGTGCCACAACACCGGACTTTGCCTATGTGCAGCAAAAGCTACATAGTATATGCAGCAAACCCGCGTATCCCTTTTGGATGGAATGTCTGGGAAGCTGCCTGATCGGTGCTTCCTTTGCTATTTTTTTCGGCGGCTCTATGGCAGACGGTGTGGTTGCCGGTGTTCTGGGTCTGCTGCTGCGGTGCTGTACCTTCCTGTTGCAGAAAGCCGCCATGAATCAGGTTTTTGTCAACGCCGTTTCCTCTTTTTTGCTGTCTGCCGCCGCACTGTGTCTGGTTCGCGCCGGCCTTGGCGACGACACAAACAAAATCATTATCGGAAACATTATGCTTCTGATTCCCGGCATTGCCCTGACCAACTCCCTGCGGGATATGATAAGCGGCGATATTATGACCGGCATCCTGCGGTTCTTTGACGCTGTTTTGGTCGCTGCGGCGATTGCCGCCGGCTATATCCTGGCTGCCAGTCTGTTGGGGGGTGCCGTATGAACATATTTATCCAGCTCCTAACCGCTTGCCTCGGCACACTGGGTTTTAACATCCTCTTTAATATCCGTGGCAGAAAGCTGCTTTTTGCCACAGTGGGCGGTGCCCTTTCCTGGGGTGTTTTTCTCGCTCTGGAGCCGTTTTTACCCGACGAAGCCCTGCGTTATTTTTTGTCAGCCGCAACCATTACGGTCTACGGCGAGGTGCTGGCCCGGGTGGAGAAGACCCCTACCACCACATTCCTGGTCCCCTCGATTATTCCACTGATTCCCGGCGGTGCTCTGTATTATACTATGAACTACGCGCTGAACAAACAGTGGTCCGAATTTGCACACCAGTCCTTCTATACCCTCCAGCTTGCTCTGGCTTTGTCTGTGGGCATCATTGCTGTAACCACATTGGTACGTTTTTCCACCTCTGTTTTACATAAGCGCCACCATCACTGACAATAAGCCGGCGGTAATTCCTTGAAGGAATTACCGCCGGTCTGTTAATTTATTTCTGCTGCCGCCACAGGGCGGCGTTTTTTTATTTTATAAAGCTCCTCGGTTGCCAGCCGGGTCTTTGCCACCACATCGCCGCAATTCTGGGGGAAGCAGTAGTAAAGCACATCCTGGTTGCCAATACAGATCACATCGCCGATCTCATACCAGTAATAGTCTGCATACAGGCTGTAGCATGCCCGGGGACCTTGCTCATACTGAAGCTGTCCGTCGCAGCCAGTGAGCCGAAAACCGTTGGTATCATGGATCAGTTTCCCGGTTCCCACCATATAGATCGCCTTATAATCTACCAAAAGGCCAATCTGCACATCCACTTCCAGCCGGTATGTGTCGGCTTCCAAGTCTCTGCGAACCTGTTCCCTCTGCCAGTCATACCAGTCGGGAATGTGGGTAAAGGCGGGATTTCCGTCCTTTGCCTCCAGTTCGCCGTATGGGGTCAGCGTATACACTTTGCCGCAGTTATGGCAGGTAAGCGTGGTTCCTTTGCCCTCCGTTCTGCCCTCTGTCTCACAGTGGGGGCAGCGATATAAGATCCGGTTCAGTCCGTCTGCCCGGAACGGCTCGGTGATCGGCACATTATTCTGCTGTTGCCAACGGAAATTGTCAAAGCCAAAGGCGCGGTCCAGCAGTGCATCCAGTTGAGAGACAGACATGGACCTGATTTCCTCCGCCGTAGCAAGGCAGGTAACCTCCGCACTGACTTTCACCTTCCGCTTTTGTAGACCGTTGTACAACGGATCCCGGGCAAATGCGCCCTTGGTAATCACCGTAACCACAGGAACGCCCAGCTTTTTCAGCAAAACACCCATTTTTCTGGGCAGTGGTGTTGCTCTTCCGTCAAAGGAATAGCTTGCCTCCGGATACATAAGAATGCTGCATTTTTTCTTGGTGAGCATATACTCCATATCCTTAATCAAGGACACATCCGTAACAAATTTTCGGGTAGGGATACAGCCGATCAGCCGCATCAGCAGCTCCATACCAAAGCCCACAAAGCCGTCGTTGGTGCACACAATGCCGTAACGCCGGGGATAAAAAATTCTGGAAGCAATCTTCAAATCAATGAAACTGGAGTGATTCATCAGAATCAGACACGGTTCCTTTTTGCCGATCCGGTCCATGCCATGGGTGCGGTATGTAAAGCCGGTGGGCAGCAGATCAAATACAGAAAGGATCCGAATCACCGTATGGAGTAAAAAGTTGGGACGCAAAGGCTTTCTGTGCTTGGGCCGCCTGCGCGCCATTGCTTTCCCATAGGAAAGTGGCTTGGTTGGAATTTTCATATCTGTCTACCTTTCAAATTCCTGTTTATCGAGCCGTCTACCGTATAACATCGTAGGGGCGACCATTGGTCGTCCGTTGCGGACGTGCAATGCACACCCCTACAAATAGGATAATTAAACGCAACGGCAAATCGGAATTTAGTTTTCTTCTTTTCCTTCTTCCGTGGGGATCTGAACTTTTTCATCTTCGGGTTCTTCCACAGATACCGCAACCGCTTCCTCCCCGCCTTCCTCCGGCTGCCGGGAGGCTGCCAATTCTCTGGCTGCCACCACATTTGCAAACAGTTTTTCTCTGTCGTGCCTGCGGAATGCCTGGATCACCAGGACCGTCGCTGCCGCAAAGCAGCTTACTGCCGCCAAAAGCTGGCTGACCCGAATTGTTCCGATGTACAGGCTGTCCATCCGCAGCCCCTCGATCAGCGTTCTGCCCAGTCCGTACCAAGCGGCATAGCCCAGAGCAATCTGCCCATCATACTGCCGCTTTTTGGACAGGAAATGCAGTGCGACAAAGCCTGCAAGCGTCCACAGGGATTCATACAGGAAGGTAGGATGGTAGTATTCGTAGCTTTCGGTGTTCTTGTTGAACAATCCCATCCGGAAAAAGCTCTCCGTCTCCGCGCCAAAGGCCTCCCGGTTAAAGAAGTTGCCCCATCTGCCGATGCACTGACCGATCAAGAAACCCAGCAGTACAAGATCCAGCACCGCACCCAGCTTAATTCTCTTGATTCCGCAGAAAACCACAACGCCCAGCAGTGCGCCGATGACACCGCCATAGATGGCAAGACCACCCTCCCAGATATACAGCACCCGGATGGGGTCGGCTGCAAATTCGCTCCAGGAGAAAATGCAGTAGTAAGCTCTTGCACAAAGGATGGCAAAGGGCACAATGCCCAGTACACCATCCAGAATGTCGTCCTCCTTCAGCCCAAACTGCTTGCTCCGCTTCAAACCGTAAAGCACCGCCAGCAGCAGCCCCACTGCAATAACAATGCCGTAAATACGAATATCCAAAGGCCCAACGGAAAAGCCCTTGACAGGATTCATTTCCAATCCCAGTGCCGGAAAGCTGATTTTTGTAAATTTACTGGTGTCCATTGCTCCTTACTCCTCCCTTGGATAAATGATAGACAAGCTGCACCGTTCTTCGGTAACGACCCGGCGGAGAAACGCCTGAATCTCAGATGCCTGTACCGACCGGTAGATCTCCGGGAACCGGAAATAGTCAAACTTGGAAAAATGGTATGCGCAAACCCGGAAGGCTGTGGAATCAAAGCTGTCCAAATCCCGAATCCGCCGCCCCAGCGCGCTGCGCTTCATCCGTATAAACTCTGCCTGTCCAATTCCCTCCTGGACAAGCCGTTTTGCCTCTTCGATAATGGCATCCCGCACTGCCTTGGGGTCCTCGCTGTCTCCGGAGGCAGTGAGCATCGCCATACCATCCACTGTCTCGAAACCGCCGCCAAAAGAAGAATCAATAACGCCTTGCTCGTAAAGCCGCAGATACAACGGGGAGGATTCCCCGAACAGTGCTTCCGCCGCTAAATCTCCTATGGCCTCGCAGCGTACCGCTTCATCTCCCTGCTCCGGCGGCTCGCACTTAAAACCCAGTTGGAACATGGGCATCGCCACTTCCATGGTCTGTTCCGTCAGGGTCCGGGGGCAGGTCATTTCCTCCTGCCATACCTGCCTGCGGGTAACTTCCCGCCGGTCCATGGCAGGCAGGATCCTTTCCGCAATCGCCGCTACCTGCTCCGGATCCACATCACCCACCACGCACAAAAGCATATTGTCCGGCCGGTAAAAGGCATTGTGGCAGGCTGTCAGCACCTGGGGGGTAATCCGGGCAATGGTTTCCCGCCAACCCAGAATGGGGATCCGAACGGGATGCTCCCGGTACATGGCAGTCATCAAGTCTTCAAACACCCGGGTATCCGGATTGTCCTCATTCATGCCGATCTCCTGACCGATGATCCCCTGCTCCTTTTGGACACTTTGCTCTGTAAAATAGGGCGTGGATACAAACGCCAGAAGCAGTTCCAGACTTTCCTCAAAATGCTCTGTACAAGAGAAGTAGTAGGCCGTCATGTCATAGCTGGTAAAGGCATTCGGCACCGCCCCCAAGGCGGCAAACTCTGCCGTAATGTCCCTGTCCGGCATATCGAACAGCTTATGCTCCAAATAGTGTGCCACCCCGGCCGGTGCCGTACGTGGCTCTCCGTTCAGCGTAAATTCCGTGTGGATAGCACCGTAGTCGGTAACAAAATACGCCAGTTTTCTGGTAAATCCAGGACGGGGTACTACCGCCACAGTTAATCCGTTGGGCAGGATCTTTCGGAAAACCGTTTCCCCCAGATCGGGATAATCAAGCCTTTCCATCACTGCACCCCCTTCAAAAAGTACGTTGTGTGCAGCGACAGGCTTTTTGCCGCCTCCGCCACCTGGTGTAGATCCACCTGCGCCACCCGCTCCATATACTGTGCCGGCGTCAACTCCAGCCCGCTAAGGGCAGCAGTGGCATAGTAACTCTCAATGGCACCGGGGGAATCATGAGTCCCCCGCAGGCTGGAGAGCACTGCCTGCTTGGCAGCATTCAGCTCCTCCTGGGTAATGTCGCCTTGGCAGCAGGCATCCAACTGGGCTAATATCTCACCACGTACCGTTTCTTCCATTTTGCAGTCAATTCCAGCAGAAACCAGCATGATTCCCTTGGAACCGTGATAACCGGAACCCACATCATAGCACAGGGACAACTTCTCCCGGACATTCATAAACAGCTTGCTGGTCATACCGCCGCCAAAAACAGAATTGCACACCTGCATGGCAGCAAACCGGGGATCCCGAAGGGTAATTGGGGTTGCAAAACCCATAGCCAGTTTCCCTTGGGATACATCCATGGTCTCCTGGTAGCTGCCACCCCCCCCGTCTTGGAAGGCTGTTTGGGCAGGAAGGTTTACATAATCTCTTTTAATGGAGGCAAAAATCGGTCTGCACAGAGCTGCCACCTGCTCCGGCTCTGCCGCACCCACATAGAACAGCTCGATACGGCTTTCTTTTAAAATGCGCCGGTAATGGGCATAGGCAGTCTGACCATCTATCTGACCGACCCGGTCTGCCTCGCCCAGCCGGGGGATGCCAAAAGAATCGGCAGAACACATCTTTTTCAAAAGCTGGGAGGCGGTATAAGCACGCTTGTCATTGCGCTGGGATTCAATGGTGGCGATCAGATTTTTCTTCTCGCTTTCCATATAATCCGGGCGGAACGCCTCCCCTTCCAAAACCGGTTCCAAAAGAAGCTGGCCCATAAATGCAATCATTGGCTCCAGTACCCGGTCTCCCTCCATGGCAAACCGGTCCGAAATAAAACCGCAATGCAGACCCGTGGTCTGATAATCGCCCACCCTGCGTACCAGCGCGCCTACAGACGCGCCATACAGGTCATCCAGCCGCAGGGTGATGTCCCGCAGGTCCGGTGCGCTTACCGTACCCCGGAGCAGAACCGCCGGAATCAAGGCGTTCATCGCTGCTTCTTCCCGGCGCATAGGACGAACAATCTGAATGCTGAGACAGCCCTGCTTAAATCTTGTATCGGGAAAACACCGCAGGGTGATCCCCGGAGATAAAACAATCGTATTGACCATGAAATTCTCCTTTCATGCATTGTACCTATTATATACTGCTTCAGCAGAAATAGCAACAAATCAAATTTCCCATTCGTGAAATCAAGAAACAGGAATTGCCTTTACACTGGGGGAATTTTGCGATAGAATAGCACCAAAGGAGGTGGCAGGATGTTTCGGGAGAGGGATAAGCAAGAAGAACTCAACCGCCTACAGCACGCACTTCTGGAGGAAGAAGCACAGACAGAAGTGCCTCCGGAGGCGGATTACCTGGACGAAGGAGTAGTAGATACTCTGCTGGGAGAGGATACCAAAGCAGGAAACGCCGGGGTCTATCAGAATTACTCCAATGGATACGGTAAGAATCTGAGAAATTACGCATCCGGCTACAAGGCATATAATTCCGACAAGACAGACACGGATCTGGAAACTTACAGCGAGGCGGTCCGGGAACCCCAAAAGCGTTCCGCTTTTATGTGGTTCCTGCTGATATTGATGTTTTTACTGTGTGCATCCGGGGTGGCTCTGGTGGTGTACTACCTGCGCCTGGGAGGAATCTTGTAATGGAGAAAAAACCTGTGGTGGGGCGTTTTGCCCCCACACCCTCCGGACGGATGCATTTGGGAAACGTGTTTGCCGCCATGCTGGCGTGGCTCTCTGTGCGTTCAAAGAACGGCACTCTGGTGCTGCGGATGGAGGATCTGGACACCCAGCGCACCAACGACGAATATGCCCAAATCCTCCGGGACGACCTGAATTGGCTGGGTCTTGACTGGGATCTGGAGACCCCGCCCCAAAGCCGGCGCAGCCGGGTCTATGACCGGTATTTTCAAAAGCTGGAGCAGATGGACTTGCTCTACCCCTGCTACTGCACCCGCAGTCAGCTCCACAGCGTTAATGCGCCCCACCTTGCTGACGGCACCTATGTGTACCCCGGTACCTGCCGGGATCTGACGCCCGGGGAGGGGGCAGCCATCCCCCGGAATCCTGCCTGGCGGGTAAAAGTACCGGACAAAACATGGGACTTCTCCGATCTGGTCCAAGGGCAATATCGGGAAAACCTGGCCACGGACTGCGGCGATTTTGTGGTTCGCCGCGCAGACGGCGTATATGTATACCAGTTGGCGGTAACGGTGGATGACGGTGAAGCGGAGGTAACGGAAGTCGTCCGGGGAATGGATCTGCTCAGCTCCGCCCCCCGGCAGATGTATTTGCAAACCCTCTTTGGCTTTCCCCATCCCCAATATGCCCATGTCCCCATGCTGGTGGCTCCCGACGGACGCCGGCTGAGCAAGCGGGACCGGGATCTGGATATGGGAGAACTGCGCCGCCACGCCACCCCAGAGAAGATCCTGGGTATTTTGGCGCATTCCGCAGGACTGACAGACAAAAAACAGCCCTTAAGCGCACGAGAGCTGGTTGACACATTTTCCTGGCAGAAGATCAAGGGCAGTGCGATCTGTCTGGACACCGATGCCCTATATGGATAAATTGGAAATTACGGTTGCTCTTTTAGCCAAGAAGGTGTATAATGAGAGCACCCAAATATTTACAGGAGGCAATGGTATGGCAAAGAAACCTGTTCTTGTGGTCATGGCAGCCGGCATGGGCAGCCGTTATGGCGGTCTGAAACAGATCGACCCGGTGGGCTCCTGCGGCGAAGCAATTTTGGATTACTCCCTGTTTGATGCTTATGAGGCAGGCTTTGAGACTGCGGTTATCATTATCAAGCGCGCCATTGAAAAAGACTTTATGGAGACGGTGGGAAAGCGTTTGGAAAAGTGCCCCATGCAGATCCGCTACGCCTTCCAAGAAATGGAGAAAATTCCCCAAGGATTTTCTATCCCGGAGGACCGTGTAAAACCCTGGGGCACTAGCCATGCAGTGCTGTGCGCGGCAGAAGCCATTGACGGCGCATCCTTTGCTGTGATCAACTCTGATGACTATTATGGCAAGTCTGCCTTTAAGGTGATCTATGATTACTTATGTAACGCAAAAGATGGTGCATCTGCCGACTACTGCATGGTAGGCTATATGCTGGGCAACACCGTTACAGACAGTGGCTCTGTAGCCCGGGGTGTTTGCTGCGTCGATGGGAACGGAAATCTGGCAGACATTGTGGAGCGTACCCGTATCGAAAAGTACCCGGGCGGCATCCACTTCACCGAAGACGGAACGCATTGGGAAGATCTGGAGGCTGACACCATCGTGTCCATGAATATGTGGGGCTTCACCCCCGGCTTCTTACAACAGATCGAAAAACAATTCCCCGACTTTCTGGCTTCACAGGTACCGGGCAATCCCCAGAAGGCAGAGTTTTTGCTGCCCCGGAGCGTGGACGCACTGCTGAAAGAAGGCACGGCCACGGTTAAGGTGCTGAAGTCTGTAGACAAATGGTACGGCGTTACATACGCGGCGGACAAGCCTATGGTGGTAGCGGCTCTGGCAGAACTGACCAGGCAAGGTAAGTACCCCGACGGTCTTTGGAAGTAAACGCATATTAAAAGAGCAGGGCGCGATGCGTCCTGCTCTTTAATTTAATGGGCAGCTTCCAGAGGCCTTAGAACACTGTAGGCATCAAAGCGGGTGTCGTGGACCTCCGTTAAGAATACCAGATGTACCGCCGGATCCGCAAGGCCGGTCTGTTGGGCAATGGTGGCGACATTGGCTGCCACCGCATTTTCTACATACAGGCGGCTGCGGCCTTCCGGCAGGGCAAACCCCGCGCTCTGCACAAAGGAAACCGCGAAACGTTCCGTGGCGCAGGAGGTGATCAACGTCGCAGCCGTATCCACAAGGGCCTGGGATCGGTCCCCGGAAAATTTCAAATCTTCTGTATCCGGGAATCGGAACTGGTCAAAGACCACCTCGTCAAAGCCCATATTTTTCAGCTCCGTTACGATCTGCACCAGATAGGTTACTGTCCCCTGACTGGTTGGATTCAGCCAATAGCAGTAATCCTCATCCGCCCACAGATATGCGCCACTGGCGACAAACAGGCCGTTGGCAGTATGGTCCAGGCCAAACTGATAGTCCCGCAGGGCAGGTAATCTTGCGATTAGGTAAACGCCCCTGCTGTCCAGATCCTTTATCATGGCATCCATAGCAGCCGTATCCACCTTGGCGTATCGATAGCTGCTGACAGAGGAGGAATAGTAGAAATGCCCCTTGGGACCTTTCACATCCAACATCACAGGTGTACCGGTGGGCAACGCTTTCGCCTGCTCCCAAACCTGATCCACACCACTTTCCAAAGCGGCAGTATCGGCGTAATAGCCGGTAATCTGGCTCAGTTCCTTGCTGGTGTTAATGGCGTTTTCGCCCTCATTATAGTAAACAGAAATTGTCTCTCCCTGCTCCGGTGGGATGGCTACTTCACCGGGGGGGATCTGGGCAGAAAGGGTCATGTCCAGAATCGCGCCCTGATCCCTGGTGTAAACCACATACCGCTTCAGCCACAAAAACCAGCAGAAAAACACCAAAGCAGCTACCAGCAGGATCACCAGCAATATAACGGCACCCCGTTTCAGGGCGTACCGGGTTCGGTAGGGTATGTTTATCATAGTTAATCTTCCTTTTTTACAGCACACAAACAGCGCCATTCCTCTTTGGCGCGGGTGTGGGTAACGGTCAGTCCAGCTCGTTTCAGAGCAGTCGTAACATCGGAAAGCCGCGTGTCCAAAATGCCGGAGAGGATCAGCTTGCTGTCCCGGTCCAAAAGTCCGGGGAGCACCGGTGCCAGAGAGATAATCACATCGGCTACAATGTTCACAAGCACAAGGTCATACCGCCGGGCAGTTAGGGTCTGCATCAGTTTTTTATCCGACAGAACATTCCCTGTAAGGGCGGTAAATTCCGGGGTGGAAAAGCCGTTATAGGCGGCATTCTGCCGGGCAATGTCTTCTGCCTTGGGGTCAATGTCTACGCCAATGGCCCATTTCGCTCCCAGACGCAGAGCGGCAATGGACAAAATTCCACTGCCACTGCCCAAATCCAGACAGCTTCCCCCGGGCTGAAGCTGCTGCTCCATAGCCTCCATAACCATTTGGGTGGAAGGATGGGCACCGGTACCAAAAGTCAGACCCGGATCCAAAATTATAGGCAGCCTGCCGTCAGTTTGGGAATCGGCAAGCCAGTAAGGCAGCACCACAAGGGACTGCCCCACCGGTTGGGGCGGGTAATTTTCTTTCCAGTTCTCCTCCCAATCCGTTTCCGGGAGCAAGGCAGTAGCAAGTGTCAAAGAGCCCAGATGACCGGTGGTGTCCTTCGCCTTTAAGCCGTCCACCAAAGCTTCCAGCCGGGCAAGGGCATCGCTGTCCTGTGCATCCAGATACAGCTTGATTCGGGAAAGCCCCTTAAGCTGTTCTTGCAGTGCTTCATCAATATAGTCCCAATAGGCACGGTTTTGCTCCAGAAAGGCTTCAAATTCTGCCTGATCCTCCAACAGAAGATCGTCAAAGCCGCCGGCTGTCAGTGCAGCCGCCACTTCTTCAATTCCTGCAGGGGCAGTGGTAACGGTGATCTCAAGCCATTCCATGACAGCACTCCTTGTTGCGTGTTTGCTCCTATTCTACCGCAAAACCGGAAAAATGACAACCGGTTCGTTGTAAATATTTCATAAATTCCTTTTTCCCTTTCCGGTGATAGGATTTTTTCAAAAATCTGAAAATTCCACCCTGCCACATCTTTGGGTCTTGTGAAATTTACTGAAATGGTGTACAATAATCAAAACAGAGAAAGGAGGGGTAATATGGCCATCGACCCGGAAGAACTGAAGCGCCGCAGAGCGGAACGGGAACAAAAACGCCGCCATCAGCAGCGCAGCACCATGGTCAAGCTGGTCATCGCAGGTGTGGTTGTGGTTCTGTGTGCAGTGCTCATCCTCGTCCTTGCCCGCCCCGATGCCCCCTCCTCCGGTGAAACCCAGTCGGCACCCCAAACCCAAGACAGCACCCCGCCCGACGAGAATCCGGGAAAGACAGTGATCCACCTTGCCGCCACCGGTGATTTGAATATCACGGAAAAAGCGGTTGCCTCGGGCGGCGGAAGCTATGATTATACCAATACCTTTTTGGATGTGGCGCATCTGCTGGCAAACGCAGACATCACCACCATAAACTTCGAGGGCACCCTCACCGGCGAGCCCTACGGCACTGACCGTTCCGCACCCCAGAATCTGGCTGAAGCCCTTTCCTCTGCGGGTGTGGATCTGATTCAGCTTGCCAACTCCTACTCCATTTACAAAGGCATGGAGGGGCTGAAAACCACCATCTCCGCCGTCCGTCTGGCGGGTATGGAGCCTGTGGGTGTCTATCCCTCCTCTGCCGATGCCAAGGAAGCCAAGGGCTACACCCTCCGCACCGTACAGGGCATTAAGATCGCCTTTGTGTCCTTTACCAAGGGCATGGACGGTATGGCATTGCCTGCCGGAAACGAAGGCTGTGTCAATGTGCTTTATTCCGATTACGCCACAGACTATCAGAAGATCGATGAAGCAGGCATCACGAAAATACTGGACGCAGTTGCCAAGGAAAAGCCCGACATTACTGTGGCACTTCTCCACTGGGGCAGTGAGTACAACAACACCATCAGCCAGAGCCAACTGGACATCTGCTCACTTCTGAAAGAACAGGGTGTTGACGCGATCATCGGCACCCATTCCCACTATGTACAGAAGATGGAATATGATCCTGCCGCCGGCACCTTTGTGGCATATTCTCTGGGTGATTTTCTGTCCGATGCAGACAAGGCAGGTTCAGAATACTCGGTAATATTGGATCTGGAAATTACCAAGGACAACAAGAGCGGTCAGACCGCCATTACCGGCTATCACTATACCCCGATATTCACCGCTTCCCAAGAGGGAAAACCCCTTCGGGTGCTGCGGATCCGGGAGGCTATGCAAGCATTTGAGCAGGGCTATCTGGACCGGGTCAGTCAGGAGAATTATGATGCCATGGCTTACGCCTTGGAGCGAATTGAAGCAAGAGTAGCAGGTGAATAAACACCGGAGCCTAGAAAGGCTCCGGTGTTTTCATAAAATTTGGCTTCGCTACGTATCGTTTCAAAGGCATATTTCGTTTAAAATCCCGAGGAATCGATACAACTCCTCGGGATTTTATGGGGTGGGTGATGGGACTCGAACCCACAACGCCTGGAACCACAATCCAGTGCTCTGCCAATTGAACTACACCCACCATATTTACTTTTGCTGAACAGCAACGAGAAAAAGTGGCACGCCAGAAGGGACTCGAACCCCTGACCTACTGCTTAGAAGGCAGTTGCTCTATCCAACTGAGCTACTGGCGCATTTCTTTGGAGCGGGTGACGGGAATCGGACCCGCGTATCCAGCTTGGAAGGCTGGTGTTCTACCATTGAACTACACCCGCAAATCCGAGAGTTCTGGCTGATTCAGCTATAAGATAGTAGCACAATTATCCCTGCCTGTCAAGGCTGAAGTTCCAGAATTTCCGGGATTTTTTTATAAATCACATCTGCAACCGCTCCATCGCCGCAGTTGCACACGGTCTGATACCGGGAAGCCACCACACCATCTGCGGGACAGAAAGCAAAATCTGCTCCATCCAGCATAGGAATATCGTTTTCTGCATCCCCTACACAAACCAGAAGTTTTCGCCCCAAATCCTTTTGCAATCTTCGGGCAGCCGCAATTTTGGACACGCCCTTGGCATGGACATCAATAATCCGGGGTGCTGCCCGGAACACCTCCACCTTATCCCCATACATGGCACGGATATTGGCTTCCGCTTCATCAAAACGGCGGATCTCCTCATCTGCTCCGCCAAACATATCTGCCACCACCGGGCGATTTGCCCTTCCGAACAGGGAGAATTTCAAAAACGGACCAATGTCTTTGTCAAACTCTGCGGTGGTATACCGCCACTGTAGATTATCGTATAACGCAATTATATCCGGTTTCGGGTTAACCAGGTAATGCACCTGCTTCCCCTGAATCTCCAGATTCATATCCGGGTATAGCTCCGCCATGGTTCGCATGGTCTGCCATACATCCAGTTCAATGGGAACACACCGGGTAAGTTTCCCTTTTTCATAGGTGGCACTGCCATTATACAGAAGAACGGGGGCGTTTACCGGGATTGTATCGAGATACTTCCAAAATGTTGCCACACTCCTGCCGGTATTGACCGTGAAAGCACCGCCGTTTTTCATAAAGTAATCGATGGCTTCCAGGTTCCGCACAGGAATTTTGGAATCCGGGCCGGTAAGGGTCCGGTCAAAATCCACCGTCAGTAAAATATCAGAGAACATAGTATTAACCTTTCCGGGGTTGTAGGGGCGTGCATTGCACGTCCGCGGACGACGGATGGTCGCCCCTACGATTTTATATAAGGGACTACTGCATCTTTTCCAGTTTTTGGAGGACTTCTTCAAAATACTTGGGCAGGGGGGCGAAGACCATCACAGGCCGTCCGTCCCGGGGGTGGCGGAAGCACAGTTGCCCCGCGTGGAGCACCTGGGACTCCTGTCCCAGCTCTGTTTTCTTATGTCCATAGACCTTGTCTCCCAAAATAGGATGGCCAATGTGTGCCATGTGGACCCGAATCTGATGAGTGCGACCGGTCTCCAGCCGGCAGCGCACATGGGTATAGCCCCGGTAGCGCTTCACCACTTCCCAATGGGTTACCGCATTCCGGCTGTTTCTCTGGGTAACGCACATCTTCTTCCGGTCCGTGGGATGTCTGCCAATGGGGGCATCCACGGTACCGGAATCCTCCTTGAACCCTCCGCAGACGATGCACTCATAGGTCCGTGCCATGGTGTGGTCCTTAAGCTGGGAGGCAAGGACCGTGTGCGCCAAATCGTTCTTCGCCACCGCCAAAAGCCCGGAGGTATCTTTATCGATCCGGTGGACAATACCCGGGCGCAGCTCCCCGTTGATACCGGAGAGAGAATCCCCCATAGCATACAAAAGACCATTGACCAGCGTATCGTCCTGGTGTCCTGCCGCCGGGTGGACCACCAGCCCCTTGGGCTTGTTGATCACCAGCACATCCTCATCCTCATAAATAATGTCCAGAGGAATCTCTCTGGGCGGAATGTCTACCGGTTTCGGCTCAGGCAGAACAAGGGCAATGGCATCTCCCGGCTCCAGCCTGTCATTTTTTCTGCCGGGCTTTCCGTTTCGCAGAACACAACCTTCCTCCAGCAGCTTTTGAGCGCCACTGCGGCTCAGATTTTCCACGCTCCGCGCCAGAAACGCATCCAGCCGTTCCCCGGCAACATCTGCAAACAAGGTCATGCCTTTCTCTCGTCCTTCCAAAATTCCTTATTAAAAAACACCAAGCTCACCAGCAGCACGATGCAGCCGCAGGTAATGAAGCAGTCTGCCACATTAAACACGGGAAACTCCATAAATTCCAGACAAATCATATCCACCACATAGCCCAGCCGCACCCGGTCGATAATGTTTCCCAGCCCGCCGCCGAACACAGCCACGATGCACCACCGCTCGAACATGGAAAAAGGCATCCGTTTTTTGGAAAACTCCCAGACGATCGCTGCGGCAAACAGGGCAAAAATCAAGACAAATAGCCAAATCATCCCCTGAAAGGAGGAGAACGCCGCTCCGGTATTTTGGGTATAGGTCAGACAAAAAAGTCCATCGATTCCGTCCACCCGGGTGTGCAGGGGAATGTTCGCCACCACCCACAGCTTTGTAAACTGATCTGCCGCCACAATCCCGGCTGCAAATAGAGCCATCCATAAATATTGCATCGTATTCCTCCAAGGAAAAGCGTTGAAAACATCTTACCATCTCCCCGCCGGAAAGTCAAATTCCTGTTTATTGGGCAGTCTGCCGTATAACATCGTAGGGGCGACCACTGGTCGTCCGCCCAATATTTTGTGAAAATATTGGGATTTTCAAAGAAAATCATGATTAGATTGCCGTTGGGCAATGTGATTTTGTTTTGCAAAATCACCGGACGTGCAATGCACGCCCCTACAAACAGGATAATCAAACGCACCGATAAATCGGAATTTGAAAAAATTATCAATTCTTAATTCTCCATTCCCCTATCCCCCGGTGGGGCTTGCAAGTTGGGGAAAAATCGTGTATGATAGGGAAAACAAGAAAAGGAGGGCGAAGCATGGACCATCACCACGAACATGGGCACGACCATGCCTATATGCACGCCCATGGCATCGCCCACAGCCACGGTCATGTCCACGAAAACCAAAAAGCAGTGGTCAATCGGTTGGCTCGTGCCATCGGCCATTTGGAAAAGGTTAAGCGCATGGTGGAGGAGGGTTACGACTGCTCCGAAGTGTTGGTGCAGTTGGCGGCAGTTCGCTCGGCTCTGGATAATACCGGTAAGGTCATTCTGAAGGACCACATGCGCCACTGTATGGTGGATGCGGTGGCTGCCGGGGACAACGAAGCCATTGACGATCTGTGTCAGGCGATCGATAAATTTATGAAATAAGAAAACCGTGCCAATGGCACGGTTTTCTTTTATTCTCCATAACCCATAGGGTTTTTGCTCTGCCAGTTCCAGGCGTCCCGGCACATATCTGCCAGCGTCTTCTCTGCTTTCCAGCCCAGAACCTTTTCGCTCTTGGCAGGATCGGCATAGCAGGTGGCAATATCTCCGGGTCGGCGGTCCGTAATGCTATAGGGCAAGGGAACTTTGTTCACTTCCCGGAACGTATTGACCATATCCAATACACTGTAGCCTGTTCCGGTGCCCAGATTGAACACCTCGCAGCCGTAGTTTTTCAGTACATATTCCACCGCCGCCACATGACCCTTTGCCAGATCCACCACGTGGATATAATCCCGCACGCCGGTACCGTCATGGGTATCATAGTCGTTGCCGTAAACACTTAGCTTTTCCCGGCGACCCACGGCTACCTGAGTAATATAGGGCATCAGATTGTTGGGAACCCCCCGGGGATCTTCACCGATCATACCGGAAGCATGCGCGCCGATCGGATTAAAATAGCGCAGCAGACAGACACTCCAAAGGGGGTCGGCAACAACCATACCGGAAAGAATTTGCTCTGTCATATACTTGGTCCATCCGTAAGGATTGGTGCAGTTGCCTGTGCGGCTGTCCTCCCGCAGGGGCATTTGGTTATCCGATGTGTAAACGGTAGCGGAAGAAGAAAAAATAATCTTCTTGACCCCTGCCGCCTCCATCACCTTCGTCAGTACCAGCGTGGAGTTAAGATTGTTGTCATAGTATCTCCAGGGCTGGGCTACACTTTCGCCCACCGCTTTCAAGCCGGCAAAATGGATAACACAGTCGATGGCGTTCTCCCGGAAAACCCTATGCATCATCTCCTCATCCCGCACATCCGCCTCATAAAACTTGAGGCTTTTGCCGGTCATCGCCTGAACCCGCTTCAAAGATTCCGGATTGGAATTGCACAGGTTGTCAACCACCACTACGTCATATCCTTTTTCCAGCAGCTCCAGACAGGTATGGGACCCAATGTAACCGGCACCTCCGGTAACCAAAATGTTCATAAGCAGCCTCCTTGCGGTTTTTTGTATTGTACCGCTTACGAGCAAAAAAAGCAAGAACCAATCAAATTCCGATTTAACTAGCAGTTTACTGCTTGTCATTCCGAGCGGACCCTGAGCGAAGCCGAAGGGGTAGTCGAGGAATCCGTAATCCCTTGTAGGGGAACGGATTTCTCCATTCGCCTGCGGCTCAGTCGAAATGACATAGTGTGGTACAAATTGCTCGATAAATAGGAATTTATATGTATACTTTTCTCTTGCTATTTTTGAGTTTGAGGGATATAATTATTCTGTATCTTTATAAGCATGGCAAGGTTGTCCTTGCAGGAAGGAGTATTATGGATCCTATTTACGTTACCGGTCATCGCAACCCGGATACCGACTCCATTGTTGCCGCCATGGCATACGCCGCCCTGCGCAACGCCGTCGGCGACCGGGAATACGAACCCGCCTGTTTGGGCCATGTTTCAGATGAGACCCAGATTGTTTTGGACCGCTTTGGCTTTCAGCCTCCCAAACGTATTTACAATATGTACACGCAGGTCCGGGATCTGGACTTTGACACACCGCCCCTGCTCAGCGCTGCGGTAACGGTGGGTACAGCATGGAACATCCTGCTGGAGCAGAAAAACATTTCTGCCGTACCCGTTGCCAACGAAGACGGCACCCTTTACGGCATGCTCTCCCGGGAAAACGTGGCAAGCTACAATATGTCCCAAGTCTCCTCTGGCTATCTGGATGCCGTTCCCCTTTTTAACGTCCTTTCTGTTTTGGAAGGCAAACTGCTTAACGAGGCCGGCGAAAATACCGACACCGTCTCGGGCGAGGTTGCGATCGCCTTGCCTCAAGGGCGGGAGAATCTTTTATTTAACGACCCGGATTCTATCGTCATTTGCGGCGACCAACCGGAAATGATCCGCCGGGCTTTGGAAATGAATGTAAACTGTCTGGTGGTGTGTCAGGCGGAGCTGAGCGAAGAACTGCGGGCATTCCCCACAAAGACCTGCATTATCGCCACCCCATACGACGCTTACCGTACTGTGCGGCTGATTTTTCAGTCTGCCCCCATCGGACGCATCTGCCGTACCAGCGACATTGTGTGTTTTCATCTGGACGACCGGGTGGATGAAGTCCGGGAACGGGTACTGCAGTTCCGGCATCCCTGTTACCCCATTCTGGATGAAAACGAAAAAGTTGTGGGCGTGCTGACCCGGTATCATTTGCTTCGCCCCCGGCGTAAGCGGGTGGTTCTGGTGGACCACAACGAGATCGCCCAGTCTGTCCCCGGGCTGGATGAAGCAGATATTTTAGAAATCATTGACCACCACCGGCTGGCAGACATCCAGACTGGCAACCCCATCTATGTCCGTAATGAGCCGGTAGGCTCTACCAACACCATTATTGCCAGTATGTTCCAGGACAGAGGTCTGGTGCCCTCTGCCAAAATGGCAGGCATGATGGCTGCCGCCATTCTTTCCGATACGGTTATGTTTAAATCTCCCACCTGCACAGAGCGAGACCGCCGGGCTGCGGAACGGATGGCGCGTATTGCCAATGTTTCTCTGGATGAACTGGGCAGAGAAATCTTTTCCGCCTCGGCAGAGGGAAAATCCGCAAAGGACCTGCTCCTTTCCGACTATAAGGAATTTCACATCGCCGGACACGATCTGGCGGTGGCACAGATTACCTGTGTGGACAGCCCCTCCATGTTGGAACGTAAGGATGAATTCCTTGGGCTCATGCGAACCATCGCCGAAGAAAAGGATTTTTCTATGGTAATTCTTATGCTCACAGATGTGCTTCTGGAAGGCACCCAACTGATTTATGTGGGCAACGACGAAACCATCCAGCAGGCATTTAATGTGCAGCCAAAAGACAACACTGTTTTCCTGCCCAAAGTCATGAGCCGCAAAAAGCAGGTCATTCCCATGCTATCGGCCCTGTGGGGTTAAAAATAAATGCACAATGATGAATGCTGAATGAAGAATTATCAAATTCCTGTTTATGGTGCATTTCAAATTATGGTTGGCACCATATACCCTCTCCCGGGGAGAGGGGGGACCGCGAAGCGGTGGGTGAGGAACGGCGAAATCTGAAGAGCGGAAAAAGTCTGGTAATACACATATAATTCAAGATTATTGCCCGCT
>JAZRMP010000070.1:0-29636 GCA_045647705.1 Faecousia sp. | reverse complement strand
TCCAACGCATCCGCACGTACACAGGATACCCTTCCGCCGAGTTTTTGACCGGCAATATTCTTCTTTGCCGTTGCAACTGCTTCATTGGAAATATCTGCAAGGGTTACCCAAGCATCCTTTACCCTATGGGCAATTGCCAGACCAATACAACCGGAGCCTGTGCATAGATCGAGGATTCTGGGTGTGCTGTCCAGAAACAGTGCTCTGCTGATGGCAAGATCCGTAACCGCACAGGTATCATCTCTTGGTATCAGCACATTCCTGTTTACATGCAGCGTCATACCATAAAAATCCCACTCGCCCAATACATACGCCAGAGGCTCACCGGCAGCGACACGATTTACCGCATTCTCCATTTGATTGCAAACATCTTCAGAGGCATACATTTCAAGATCTCTGACCAAGGCTTCCGGCGTTTTCCCGGTGATGCGGCACAGAATGTTCCGCGCCTGCAAGCCTGCTGTGTGCAGATCATCCTGTTTAGAAAATGTTCTACGGGCCTCTATATATAGCTGTGATAAATTTTTTACCACCGGTCTTCCCCCTCTTGGTCAGGAAGAACCGCCTGCAATGCCACAATCCCCACCTCGATCATGCTGTCATCGGGTTCGTTGGTTGTAAAATTCTGAAACCATTGACCAGGGG
This sequence comes from Faecousia sp., assembly GCA_045647705.1. Taxonomy (GTDB): domain Bacteria; phylum Bacillota; class Clostridia; order Oscillospirales; family Oscillospiraceae; genus Faecousia. The sequence goes on along the minus strand of JAZRMP010000070.1, from coordinate 28,991 downwards.
CTGTGAGAATGCGGGTAAACCAGTTATCATACCGCCCAACCAGTCGGTTAATCTCATAGCTAACGGATACCACCAGTGGCAAAAGCAGCAATTTAAAGCCAAACATAATTACTGTATACAGCAGGCTCCCCCGCAGTGCCTCCAAATTTGGTATCATTGCCAAAAGAAGTGAAGATGCCACTGAAAACACAAGAATTGACAAAAGCAATACCACAAATAAGAAGCTAGTACCGCACCGGGGATGCTTCCGGGTCTGTAGACGCACATTTTCCACAGTCAAAGGCAGACCCGCTTCGTAACAACGGATCGTTTTGTGCTCCGCTCCATGATAGGAAAACACCCGTCTCATTTCATTCATACGGGAAACCAACAACATATACACCGTAAAAATCGTAATGCGAACCAAGCCCTCAATCAGATTTCGGATTAAATTGCTGTCAATCCACTGATCAAAGAAGCTGCTGATAATATTGGGGAGAAGAAAAAACAACAAGATAGACATTCCAAGGCCCAGAGCCACCGCAGTACCAATAATAAAATCCTGAAATTTCTTCTCCCCCAGCTTTTTCTCCAGCCAAAGGTCCAGCTTGGAAGGTTGCTCCTGATTCTCCTCCGGAGAAATATCTGCTGAACGCATTAATGCTTTCACGCCAACTACCTGGCAATCAAAGAAGTTTACCACTCCACGAATAAGCGGCAAATTAAAAACCGAGTTTTTGGGGCGTATTTTGCGAGGTGTCGTCTCGACACACAAGCCGTCTTTTCCCCGGATTACCACTGCGTCCAATTTAGGACCACGCATCATAATCCCCTCGATCAGTGCCTGCCCCCCAATCATAGTCTTAAATTTTTCCTGAACAGAATGTTTCGTTTCCATTCTTTTCCATCCTTACTGTGATGCAGGAAGCACAATGGTAACGATTGTACCGCCATCAACTGCATTGGACAAGGTTAATTCGCCACCGTGCATCTGCACAATTTCGTCGCAAACTGCCAAGCCAATACCGGAGCCACGGGCTTTAGAGCTTCCTTTATAAAATTTCTTTTTAACCAGAGGCAGTTCATCCTCTGGGATTCCGGGACCATAATCCCGAATCGCAACCGTAATTGTATTGTTTTTAAAGGACATTGCCGCGTCAATCTGTTTTCCTTCTGATCCGTGTTTTGCAGCATTATCCAGAATGTTCAGAAACACTTGCCGCATCCGCTTGGGATCACAGGAGATCTCCGGCATATCGTCATCAGAATCCTCATACACCAACTTAATACCTTCCTGAGCAAGCCGACTTCCGTACATATAAATGGTATCCTCAAATTCAGCCCGTATATCTGTCAGTTCAATATTCAAGGTCATCCTGCCATCCTGAATACGGGTAAAGTCCAGCAATTCAAGAACCATATCCGTCAACCGGCCGGCTTCACGATGGATAATCTTCATACCGCGACGAGCATCCATTGCAAGATCATCACTGCTTAGAAGCGTCTCACTCCAACCGGTAATCGCAGTCAATGGTGTACGAAGCTCATGGGACAGGGACGAAATAAACTCCGACTGCATCTTCTCATTTTGGTTAATCTTGATAGACATTTCATTGATCGTATCCGCAAGCTCACCAATCTCATCATCATATTGGGTTTGAATTTGAATGCCGTAGCTGCCGTTGGTAATCTTCTTTGCCTTATCAATAATCTCACCCAGAGGCAAGAGAATCGAATGGATATAATAATTACTGCTGATGAGAACCACAGTAATAATAAGCAATAGGGCAAGCAAGGAAATCACAGCAATATAGGTTATTTGCATATCCATAACCGCAGTAGAGGTTACATACCGGAGGACGCCGATTACTTCGCCGTTACTGTAAATCATGGGACTGGATACTGCCATGATCCGTTCACCTGTCCCGGGATTCACGCCCACATAAGGCTCAATTACCCGATTCGCTATGGCTTTACTAATGTCCGATGTGGTAGGCGATTGCCCCGACCAGCTTCCGTGAGAGGATGCAACAATCACACCTTGGGCATTGATAAATTGCAATTCTAAATCATTTTTATCCTCAAAGGTTTGCGCGTAGGTAATACAGGACTGGTAATAAGCATTGTAGTTTTGGTTTAAATAGTCAGCAAAAAATTCCGTGGTCGTTCTGGCACGGTATCGCATATCTGATTCCATGCCCGAATAATAATAGGCAGCAAACACCGCTGTAACAACCAGAACGCAGACCAAGCCCAAGGCACACAAGACACCGACTGTGTTCATAAGCCACCGTCTTTTAAGTCCCCTAACGTGAAATACAGACTTCTTGTCTTTCATTATGCGCCCCACTTATAACCAAAGCCCCAAACAGTGGTAATATAGGTAGGATTTGCTGTATCATCTTCAATCTTAATACGCAAACGGCGAATATTCACATCCACGATCTTGAGCTCGCCTTCAAAATCGCGACCCCATACGGATGACAAAATCTCTTCCCGAGACAATGCCCTTCCGGGATTCTGCATAAACAGCTTCAAGATTGAGTACTCTACCTGAGTCAGACGCACCCTACATCCGGATTTTTCCAACGTATGGTTGCGTGTGTTCATCACAAAGGGTCCCTGAGACAGAAGCTCTGTGTCCATGCCGGTATCCCCACCAATTCGGCGGTAAAGTGCGTCAATCCGCGCAGTCAGCTCCGCAGGAGAAAACGGCTTTGTTACATAGTCATCTGCCCCGGTCATCAAACCCGTAACCTTGTCCATCTCTTGCGTACGGGCAGTAAGCATAATGATACCGATTTGCTTACTGGTAGCCCGGATCCTTCGGCAGACTTCAAAACCGTCAATGTCCGGCAGCATAATATCCAAGATCGCTACACCAATGTCGGGGTTGTCCCTAAGTTTATCCAACGCTTCCTGGCCGGTACCCGCCTCAATAGCGTCATAGCCCGCCCGCTTTAGATTGATCACAACAAAACTGCGTATATTGACCTCATCTTCCAGAATCAAAACTTTCTTCATAGCAACACCCTCTTATGTTTCTCCCGTTTTCCAGTCCTGCTGGATTAAACGGAAGCTATATACCACATTTTCCTGAGTCATGCCTTGTTCTTGTGCTGTATCATCCAATAAGGCAGCGTATACCACAGATTCTGTCCTGTGTAGAACAAATCTGCCATGTGCCAATCCTTGTTCTTCCCTGTTCTGGCCTGTAAACACATATACTGTCAGGAATTTCTGTGTTGTTTTATACTCCGGGTCCCACAGATAAAATTCATACTGATGGCCGACATTGATCACCGCAACCCGTGGTGCCCATTGGGAATCCAATTGCACATACCATCCGCCAACAAAATTGTGATAGGTATACATTTTGTCAACCTCAATGCCATCGGTGGTCATAGAATACCATCGGATCAGATGGTTATCATCCGGGTGCAACATCCCCGGCACTGGTTTCATGGTAATCAGATTCGGCAGCTCCACAATTCCATCATTATCAATATCATCAGCATACACATAGAAGTTACGCATCGTCTGAACACTTGTGCCAGATTCATTGGACAAGGTAACATTGACCAATTTCCCATCTAACACAGTAAACGCATCCGTGATCAACGCTGTATCACCCGCCGCACTTGCTGTATATACGGCTGTCTTTCCACCATCAAGTTTCCCCACGATCATGCGTTTGAGCTTGTCCGCAGGCTGAGACATTGTTACCTCATTATAGCGCTCCATGGTACTGTTCCGCACACTGTAAAGCTCAGCAATACCATTATCCGTATCTGTTTGTCCCGGGCGCAAAAGGAAAAGCTCCGACAAATTATCGCCATCAAGATCCGTCGTCAGAAATTTGGAATAGTTAACAGACATTAATTGTACAAATTCATTGTCGGTCAAGGTATAGACGGAAACAGAACGAATCACCTGGTCGCTCAACTGTCGTCCAACAACAATCTCCACGCCACCATGTCCATCCATGTTCACGTATTCTACTTGGTCAAACCCAGAGCCGTTGCAGCTAACAGTTGCAGCGTTAACATAGGTTCCGTCCTGCTCCCGGAATACCAATATCCTCAGAGGCATCTCTTGTGTGCTCTTGGCAAACAAGAGATATTCCGTGATGCCGTCTCCATCCAGATCTGCCATCTGCACTGTTTGCCGATTCTCACCGGTCAGAGGCGCGCAGTATTCAAGACCAGTCATTGCAGAATCGATGGCCGCCTGCAAATCATTATAATCATCGGAGCGCTTGGGCAGGCGATACATATCCTCCACTGTCCGCATGGAACAGCCTGCCAATATCAGCACTGTGCCGAGCAGTAAAATTATAAGCTTCCATTTGCTTCTCACAGCAGCACCCCCTTCCGTCAATATATCATATACGGTTCAAAAAAGATAGTTACTTCAACACAACATTTTCTCCGCCAAGCACCTGCTTCAACTCCTGTAACATTCGCTCATCCAAGGCACAGCAGGTACCTCTTCGTTGTTTGGTGTCTGCAAAATATACCACGACCGGATTTTCCCCGGGAAACATATTCAGAATTGCCTTGATTTTCCCAAAAAGGCTCCCCTGCTCAGAAGGAAGCTTTAAATAAAGCGTTCCAGTGCGGGATGAAAGGTGTTCCTCATTGGATCCCTGGGCAAAATCGGACATCGGTCGAGCCCGATTGATTACGATCTGCGGCTCTTTTTCTTCCCGGATAGAAAGTCGGCCTGTAATCACTACCGGCTCATTTTCCCGAAGGTAGCCACCATATTGGCTCAAGACATTAGAAAATGCAAGCATTTCCACAGACGCCGTGTCGTCTTCCAACGTTACATAAGCCATCATAGAATTATTTCGGGTGGTCTTCATCTTAACGCTTTGCACAACACCGGCAACACTGATAACCTGATCATCCTGATAAGCACTTTCTTCATCCATCAAAGTTCCGATGCTCACAATATGTTTCCCTCGCAGCAAATGGCGGTAATCATCCATGGGATGACCGGACAGGTAGATGCCCGTGGTTTCCTTTTCCATGAGCATCAGCTCCGCTTTCTGCATTTCCGGCAGTTTGGGGATGGGGATCGATGCCGCCTGATCGTCTTCTTGCACCATAGCAAACAGACCTATTTGCCCGTCAAGATTCTTCTTGCGCGACTGGGCAATGCTGTCCATCATGTTTTCATATACTGCAAGTAATTCACTGCGATGATAACCAAAGCAATCCATGGCACCACACTTGATAAAATTCTCAACAGCACGCTTGTTTAGGTCATTCTCGCCCATTCGCTGTATAAAATCCTCAAGGCTGTGGAAAGGACCACCGGTTTGGCGAATCTTGACCATACTGCGGATTAATCCTCTACCAACATTCTTTACTGCACCAAGGCCAAAACGAATCGCATCCCCTTCTACTGTAAAGTGGTCATCCGAATGGTTAATATCCGGCGGTAGGGTGGGGATTCCCAACTCCTTACACTCTGCAATATAACCGGAAATTTTTGTCGCCGAGTCCAAAACCGAAGTCATCAACGCAGCCATATATTGCTTTGGATAATGACATTTTAAGTATGCGGTCTGATAGGAAACTACCGCATAGCAGACAGCATGCGCCTTATTAAAGGCATAGTTAGCGAAGGCAACGATTTCATCATAAATTGACTGTGCTGCCGATTCGCTGACCCCCTTAGCAACTGCCCCGGATATTCCTTGTTCTGCGTCGCCATAAACAAAAACTTTTCGCTCTTGTTCAATGACCTTCATCTTCTTTTTGGAAATCGCGCGGCGGATATTATCTGCCTGACCCATGGTGTAGCCGCCCAAGGAACGGAATATTTCGATTACCTGCTCCTGGTACACGATACATCCATAGGTAACGCGTAAAATCGGTTCCAAAAGCGGGGTTTTATAGGTGATCTTCCGTGGGTCCAGCTTGTTGGCAATAAACATTGGAATTGAATCCATCGGCCCCGGACGATAAAGTGCCACGATAGCGGTCATATCCTCAATTGAGGTGGGCTTCATATTTACGCACACCCCGGTAATTCCCGCAGACTCCAACTGGAATACACCTTGCGTCTTGCCCTCTGCAAGCATAGCAAAGGTCTGGGGATCGTTATCCGGAACACAATCGATGTTAAAATCCGGGTTAAACGCTTGGATCTGCTTTTCCGCATCTTCAATAACCGTTAGGTTTCTAAGACCTAAAAAGTCCATTTTTAGAAGACCCAGTTCTTCAATAGTCGTCATGGTGTACTGGGTAACGATCGTATCATCATTGCAGGAAAGAGGCACATAGCTACACACAGGGTCCGCAGTAATCACCACACCGGCAGCATGCGTAGATGTATTGCGCGGCATACCTTCCAAGCGCATCGCAGTATCGATCAGCAGACGAACACGCTCATCTGCATCGTACATCTCCTTCAGCTTCGGCGATACGTTCAGGGCTTCCTTCAGCGTTATATGCAAAGGCATTGTGGGAACCAGCTTTGCCACCACATCTGTTTCTGCATAGGAAAAATTCAAAACACGCCCCACATCCCGGATAGCACCCCGGGCGGCCATCGTGCCGAAGGTAGCGATCTGCGCTACATGGTCAGCACCGTATTTCTGCACAACATAATCAATGACCTCGCCCCGTCGCTCCTGGCAAAAATCTGTATCAAAGTCGGGCATACTGACACGCTCAGGATTTAAGAACCGTTCAAAGATCAGTGCATACTTCATTGGATCCACTTCCGTAATGTGCATACAATAGGCAACGATGGATGCAGCACCGGATCCACGGCCGGGACCAACAGGAATCCCAGACTCCTTGGCAAAACGGATAAAATCCCATACAATCAAATAGTAATTTACATAGCCCATCCGGCTGATAACACCAATCTCATATTCCAACCGTTCAAGATAACCTTCCGGAGGGTTTTGGTATCGCTCCTGGAAACCATCCATACAGAGTTTTCGGAAGTATTCCTCATTGGTATAACCCTCAGGGACCGGAAAAGACGGCAAATGGTACTGGTTAAACGCAAAATCCACATTGCAACGCTGCGCAATTCTGGCAGTGTTCTCGAACGCCTCATCACAGTTGGGAAACAGCTCCCGAAGCTCCTCTTCACTTTTGAGATAGAACTCCTCTGTCTGGAATTTCATACGACCTGGGGTATCCACAGTCTTACCGGTCTGGATACACAGAAGCACATCATGCATTTTTGCATCCTCACGACGCAAGTAGTGAGCATCATTGGTGATTACCAAAGGTAGACCGGTCTCACGGGATAGCCGCATGATCCCCTGATTCACCGGACGCTGCTCCTCGATTCCATGATCCTGCATCTCAAGGTAAAAGTTATCCTCACCGAAAATACGAGACAGTTTCAGCGCATACTCTTTAGCCGCTTCATAATCTTCATCCATCAGCCGTTGAGGAATCGCGCCTGCCAGACAAGCACTCAGGGCAATCAGACCTTCGTGGTGCTTTTCCAGAAGCTGCAGGTCAACTCTGGGTTTTCCATAAAAACCGTGAAGAAACGCCTGGGAAACCAGAAAACACAGATTCTCATAGCCTTTACGATCCTTACACAGCAGGACAAGGTGATAATTATTATCATCCACCTTGTATACCCGATCCTCCATTGTGCGCGGTGCCACATAGACCTCGCAGCCAATGATCCGCTTGATACCCGCAGCTTGTGCAGCCTTGTAAAAATCAATACAGCCATACATAACACCGTGGTCTGTTAATGCAATCGCAGTCTGCCCCAGTTCCTTGACACGCTCCATCATGGATCCGATGCGGCAGGCACCATCCAGAAGACTGTATTCCGAGTGGACATGCAAATGTACAAAGCTCATCTTTCTGTCTCCTTCGCCATGAGGACCAGTTTTTTCAAACGATGATTCATGGCTGGTTTTGTGATCGGCGGCTCCATCATAGCCGCAAGTTCTGTAAGAGAATATTCTGGATTGCTTTCCCTGGCAATGGCAGCATTTTTTAATTTTTCTGGCAAGCTCTCTATTAAACCACGTTCTCGCAGAATGCGAATCGCAGCAAGCTGTTCCTGTGCCGCCTCGACTACCTTGGAGGTATTGGCATCATCGCAGTTGCATCGCCGGTTTACCCTATTATTTAGCTCTTTCTCCAGTCTGGCCTCCATAATCCCCATCGCCGCAACAGGTGCACCCAAGAAGGTAAGACAATCCGAGATTAGTTCGCTGTTCTTTAGGTACAGTACCTGCCCACCATTGCGGGGTGCTGTTTTCGGATAGAAACCAAGCACCTCTTGTATAAATGCATAAGCCTCCCTTGCTACACTATGATGGGTAGTCGCAAGTTCCAAGTGGTAACCTTTTGCCGGGTCTGTTACAGAGCCACCTGCAAGAAACGCGCCCCGAAGAAAGGCCGCTTTGCAGCATTCATCTTCAACAACAGGAAGGTTGATATGCAATGATAATGTATCCGCAGGATCAAAACCATAGGCCTGCATAATAACTGCCGTTTTATCCTGTTGATATATCTGAAAAGTCAGCTTACCTACCGCCCCCGGCTGTGGTTGAACGTCAAAGCCAACACCAAACGCTTTCTTAAACAGTTTGGGTAGAATTGCCGCAAATTCGCGATTTTCGGTAATTATCCGGATATTATCTGCTGTAAAATTATTACAAAACAGCAAAATACCAAAGCATTGTGCCAAGGCACAGCAACGCTTTTGAGGGAAGCTACGACAAACCTCAGTTTTTGCATATCCAGAAAACGATACAGCCACTAACTTCCCTTCTTTCGTATCTACTTCACCAAATTCTGACTTCGGGTTCCAAATGAACCCCGGAAGCTTTAAAAACTTTATCAGCAACTTGCGCAAGAAGCTGCTTAACATCCTCGGCGGTAGCACCACCAAGGTTTACTACAAAGCCGGCATGCTTTTCAGACACCGCCGCGCCACCAACGCGAAGTCCTTTTAACCCCGCCTGATCAATCAAAGCCGCAGCGTAACCCCCAACCGGACGTTTAAATGCCGATCCGGCAGAGGGCAGTTCTAAAGGCTGGGACGTGCGTCGTTTTCCCATCAGTTCCTGCATTAAGGCACGGATCTGTCCTTCCGGTTTCGGTTGCAGCGCAAACACTGCACTGATTACTATCATCTGTTCATCCTCTACGCGGCTGTGTCTGTAAGAAAAACCCATGTCCCTAGCAGATAGCGTGTCGCACTGCCCATCCATAGTCATAACATCCACACTTTCACATACTTGATCGATAGACCCGCCATAGGCACCGGCGTTCATATACATGCCTCCACCCACAGTACCGGGAATGCCGTGAGCAAATTCTAAGCCACTTAGACCATGATTTGCAGCGAAAACTGCCGCACGTGTCATCGTAACACCTGCGCAGACACGGAGTCTGTTTCCGGGAAGTATCTGCATACCATCCAGGCAGTCTTTAAGACAAATAACCAAGCCCTGTAATCCAGAGTCCGGTGCCAGAACATTGGTTCCTGCACCCAATATAGCAATCTTACAGTCCAACAAACGGGACGCTTTTAATATTCTCGACAATTCATCCGTAGTTTTCGGAAATACCATAACCTCTGCCGGACCACCGATACGAAAGGATGTATGCTTCCACATCGGCTCTGAAAGACTAAGTTCAATGTCCGGTAGCAATGCAGTTATTCTCTGCTGAAATTCTGTCATACTCATCATAAACGCCTCCGGGTGTATGATCTTATATACTATATCATATTTTAAAAAGATATGCAATTATTACGGAAAGTAATTTTCTGTAACTTATAAAAAATCCTGCCGTAAAAACGGCAGGATTTTTAATCAGTCTTCACTCATGGCATCAATTAACAGTTGCTTGTTCGCCTCAAAGTTTTCGTCTGTCAGCTCAATCACATGTGCACCGCTGCTCTTAGTGGCAAAATAGTATTCACCGTCCATAGGAATCCTCTGAGAAACAATCTCCAGATCCGACAGCATAGGCAAAAGCGCCACAGCAAGCCCCATGATCTCCGTATTGGTCATATCAGTGGAAACCATCGGTATGACCTCACGAATTAGGCTGTAAACCTCTGTAAAACTAAGGGTCTTTGCCTTGTTGATCAATTCTGTTAAGACGGTGCGCTGACGGTTAGTACGACCAAAATCATCACCGATCTGTCTGATCCGAGAGTAGGCCAACGCTTGAGAGCCTGTAAGATGGTTTACTCCCTCGGTCAACTGCCATCCTTGATTTTCCTCAATATCCCAATTACCGCGCCGGTTCAAATACCTGGCCTCTGCGGCTGTCAGCTCGATGTCAATGCCACCGATAGCGTCAATGGCACTCATAAATCCAGAGAAATCAATCTCCACGTTGTAGTCTGCGGAAACGCCAAAATTATAGTCCAGTGTTTTGTTTAGCAAGTCAAAACCGCCAACCATATAGGGAACATTAATACGTTCGTTATAGTGGTCCGGAATATAGACCCACATATCGCGCATGAAGGATGTCATGGTGAACGTCTTTTTGACTGTATTGACTGTACACAAAATCATCGCATCAGAGTGCATACGTGCACCGTCATTGCTGCGGCGGTCCTGTCCTACAAGTAAAATATTGATCACGTCTTTTGAGCTAAGAATCGACTCCGCCTGTTGAACAACCGGGTCCTTCTCTACATCATCGGGATTGCCGATCAAACTTTCAAGCTGTTCATCAGAATACGTCCCCTCATTAGGATCCAATCTATTAATTCCATCAAGAATACTGTCTGTCCAGATATACAAGCCCACAACACCTATCAGCAGCAGGGCAAGTATACAGCTAAGGACAATCAACAACCTGACCTTCCAGTTTATAGGTTTTTTTCTCTGTTTCATAGCCACAGGATCCCTCCAACTAACCGATCTATACTATAATCTATTACCCAATTCCGAAAGTATTATTTCGGAAATTATAGCAGGGCCATCGTTTTGCGATCGCCCTGCTATAGCAGTCTTACTTCTCAACGATCTCAAGGATCTCCATCGGACAAGCCTTAACACAGATACCACAGGAAATGCATTTGCTGGTAGTACCACCCTCGGGCAGAACCATCACCTTCATCGGACAGGCCTCCACACACTTGCCGCATGCGGTACAAAGCTTTTTATTGATCATGTAAACACCTGTCTTGGGATTCTGGGTGATTGCTCCCGTCTCACAGGCCTTCATGCACTTACCGCACTGAATACAGGTCATAGGTTTTGCACCGTTACCCTTTGCAGTAATACGAATGCAGGACAAGTCCTCATTAAACTCCTTATAAAATGCAGTTGAGCAAGCCCGTACACATTCCAAACAAGCCATACATTCCGCACTCTTATTAACAGATAGTCTTTTCATAAAAATCGACTCCTCTTCCATTTATACTCCAGCTAATTATATCCGAACTTATGGCAAATAGCAACGGTAAAATTTCAGTTTCTTGAAAATTTTACAAAATATTTTTCTTATTATTTTAGTAAGGACGGCTAAAAATTAAAAACATGGACATAATACCATCGTATTCTATATTCAGGAGAGTTAACCATGAAAAAGTTCTTAATCATCATTATGACCCTTATGCTTACCCTTTCCCTTGCTGCCTGCGGTAGAGGAAATGATGCCGAAACAAGCACACCTACCACCACAACACCTACTACCGACGCAACCATGCTCCCTACTATTGAGACAAACATTCCGGATCCCAGCGTAGACACCAGTATGCCAATGTACTCCGAGGATACCACTGCCACAAACGGTACTGACGGCATAGGAAGTACCGGCAATGGTATGGGCAGCAACAATACAAAATAAAGCCGGGGCATGGCCCCGGCTACATAATTTCATCATAGGATTGTTATATAACGGTTTAAATTTCTCTTCAACCGTTCCACAGCAAGAACCGCGCAGCCAACATAATCCTCCGGCTCCATCTCCTCTTGCCAGGATGCTGTTACCGTAATACCGGCACAGGCAGCAGCACCGTGCCCAAGTCGATCAAAAGCATGGCTACAGTTTTTAGCGTTGGCATTAGGATAATCATATCCATCCAACAAAAGAAATATTTCCCGAAATTTCCCACGAATCGCTCTCAGACTGTCAGGGGAAGTGGCTGCCGCAACAACACCAAGTTGTGAATACCCGCATTTTCCAATTATTTGCTGTGCAAAACGGTTGACAACTTCCACCATCGCCATGTGGGTTAAACGGGAACCGGAAAGCAGGTCCTGAATTTCGGAAGCAGTTTTATTGGCAGTCCTTGCCACAACAAAAATAGATTTGCCGGATTCATTCAACCGGGAAATATAAGGACGCAACACGTCGCTGCCAGGATAAGCTGAGAGAATTAGACCATCGAAGGCAAGCATTTCCGACTCGCCAAAAAGTAAATCCGCATTTCTGACAGCACTCACAGCAGAAAGAGATTCCACGCCATCCAACAGCACATAGAATCCCTGCGCCTTTGCATGGAAAAGCACATCTCTCAGAATCTCAACGCCAAGCCCGCCAAGAAGGGCAAATTCAGAAAAATGAAAACGCACAGCAGGTACAGAGTCTTTCAACCCGGTTAGCAATTCCTTACAAAACACGCCGTATGCCTCAGGATAATTTCCGGTTTGTTCCATAAGCTGCGGCGGAATATGCTCCGGAAGCAAGCCAAAATCCACCACAAGGGCATTCTTTAACTTTCTGATTCTCTCCTGCAATTTATCTACAGACATAATATACACCTTTTCCCACTTTTTCTTTATCATATCACAAATTTTACCTTGTGAAAAGAGAGAAACCTTTCCTTGGGTGATTTTTTTACCTTCGGGAATACTGTCATCAGACGGTCAAAATTAAAATCGCCGTCTGCAACAAAAGGAGGAGATTTTATGGGCATAAAAGGCTGGGCTGTAACTATGGGTATCGGTGCGGCAGCAGGTGCTGTCGGCGTACTGATGATGTCCCGCACAAATCCTACCCGACGACTTGCCACACAGGCAGCTAACAAAGTAGAAGATGCTGCTTGGAAGGTATCCGATAAGCTGACCAAAAAATTTGACCTCTGAAAAAGAAGCGGCACCCTCGCGGTGCCGCTTCTGAATTATTTTGTTTCAATAATCATTTGATTATCTATTACACAAAGATGAATGCTTTCGATAGGTGATTCAAAGGATTCAATGATCTTCTCAGAAATCGGATCCTCCAACTGTTTCTGGATGATGCGACGAAGATTCCGCGCACCATAGGTAACTGAGAAAGCATCCCGTACAAGTTTATCCCGGACATTTTCCGTCCAAGTTAGGGATAAACCTCGCAACGCCAAGCTGTCCTGCAATTCTTTAAGCATTATATCTGCAATACCTGCAAAGTTCTCCTCTGTAAGATGATTGAAGGTTATAATCTCATCCACACGGTTAATAAATTCGGGACGCAGAAATTCTTGTAGTGCTTTCATTGTTTTGTCCTTGACCATATCCTGATCGCTTCGTCCAAAGCCCAAACCACCAACACGTCCCTCGGATCCGGCATTGGATGTCATAACTATGATCGTGTTTTCAAAGTTAACCACCCTGCCCTGTGCATCTGTAATGCGTCCGTCATCCAAAACTTGTAGCAATACATTCAGCACATCGGGATGCGCCTTTTCAATCTCATCAAAGAGGACAACACTATATGGTCTGCGGCGGATCTTCTCTGTAAGTTGCCCCGCCTCATCATACCCCACATAACCGGGAGGCGAACCAATCAGCTTAGACACAGTATGCTTCTCCATATACTCGGACATATCCAGACGGATCAGAGAATCAACACTGTCAAAAAGATCGTCAGCAAGGCGTTTAACAAGCTCCGTTTTACCTACTCCGGTTGGGCCGACAAAGATGAAGGATACAGGTCGCTTTTTCGGAGAAATGCCTACACGATTCCTGCGAATCGCTTTGGAAACAGCATCCACCGCCTCATCCTGTCCAACAATGTGTTTGCGCAAACGCTCTGCCAACCCCTTGATCTGAACATACTCTTGTGCCTTGATCTTGCTGGCAGGTATTTTTGTCCAAAGTTCAATGATTCTGGCAAGATTCTCCATCGTAACCGATGGAGCTGGGATTTTTTCCAGCCGTTCAATCTCTGTGGCAATCTGGCAAAGCTTACTTCGGATCACCGCAAGGCGCTCATAATGCTCATTCTCAGTATCATCCGTAAGCATTTTTAATTCCAGTTCGTAATCATCCCGCTCCTTTTTTCGCTCAGCCAGCTCGGAAATCTCTTTGCATCGTAGATTTACATCCGAGCAAGCTTCATCCAGCAGGTCAATGGCCTTATCCGGAAGAAACCTGTCCGTGATATACCGCTCAGAAAGAACCACGCACTGATGGGCAATTTCCGGAGAAATAGCAACACCGTGAAACTCTGCATAGGCTTTCGCAATTCCCTGCATAATTTGGCTGGCTTCTTCAAGGGTAGGTTCAGCGACAGAAACCGGTTGGAATCGCCGCTCCAGAGCAGCATCCTTTTCAATATGTTTGCGGTATTCATTGAATGTTGTAGCACCGATCACCTGGATTTCACCACGGGACAGAGCAGGTTTCAAAATATTGGCAGCATTCATAGAGCCTTCCGCATCGCCGGCACCAACCAAGTTGTGGACCTCATCGATTACCAGAATAACATTTCCATTTTCCCGCACCTCGTTGATCAAGCTCTTCATGCGGCTTTCAAATTGCCCCCGGAATTGGGTTCCTGCAACCAACGCAGTTAGGTCGAGGAGATAAACTTCCTTATCTCTGAGTTTATAGGGCACTTCACCGGCAGCGATCCTCTGAGCAAGTCCCTCAGCAATAGCGGTTTTGCCAACACCAGGTTCACCAATTAGGCAAGGATTGTTCTTCTGACGGCGATTCAATATCTGAATCACCCGTTCCGTTTCCACATCCCGACCAATGACCTTGTCCAGTTTTCCCTCGCGGGCACGACCAGTCAGGTTCATGCAGTAGGTATCCAGAAATTTATGTTTCTTTCCCTTTTTCTTGGCAGATTCCTGCTCGGGTACTCCCTTGCCCTCGCCCGCAGACTCGTCCCTTTTGGCAGGCATATTGCCGCCAAAGAGTTGGTTAAGCATAGGGAATGTGGCAGTCTGGCTATCCACCTCATCATTATCCCCATTTTCATCCATCTGGCCAAACATACTGCTCATTTCATCGGTTAAACTGTCCAGATCCTCATCGGAAAAACCCATCTGTTTTACGGCAGATTCAATCTGCGGTATTCCCAGACTCCGGGCGCACTTCAGGCAATAACCTTCGTTCATCGTAATACCGTTTTCTATCTTTGTGATAAAAACAACGGCCATATTCTTCTTACATTTCGTACACAATTTAGGCTGCATACCAACTCACTACCTTTCTTTCGGACAATATAGCATATATTCCCCGAAAAAAGAAAAACAAATTATGAATTATCAGGACATTCAAAAAATTCCGTTCCATCATCATACCACAGGTGGGTCATATACAGTCCCCCGGGTGGCACAGTAGGACCTGCTGCGGTCCGATTTCCAGAGTCCAGAATATTACCAATTTCGTCAGGTCTGATCTTACCTTCGGCAGCATACACCACAGTCCCCGCCATAGCCCGTGCCATGTTATATAAAAATCCATTGGCACAGACCTTCAAGTAAATTAGATTCCCCTGTCGCTCCACGTTATAATAATATACTGTACGAACAGTGGATTTGACATCTGTTCCCACGGACCGTACTGCGGCAAAATCATGGGTGCCTACAAACTGCTGTGCCGCTTCCTGCATAACCTTTTCATCCAAATGTTTCGGATAGAACCACGCCCGGTTTACATAGAATGGGTCCCGCACCCGGGAATTATAAATCACATAGGTATATTCCTTGCGGGCACAGGAGCCAATAGCATTAAATCCATCATGGACATCAAAAGCCTTTGTAACCACCACGTCCGCAGGCAGGTGGGTATTCAGTGCATAGGGCAGTCTATCCACAGGAATCGTAGATTCTGTTCTAAAATTTGCAACATAACACTTGGCATGGACTCCGGCATCTGTTCGACCACAACCGGTAACATGGACATCATGTCCGACCACCATGCATATCGCCTTTTCCAAGGTCTGCTGTACAGTAGCTAGGTTCTTTTGCATTTGCCAGCCGTGGTAGGCAGTCCCTTCATAGGTCAAAAACAACGCAATGTTTCGCATAACTACCTCACAGACCCATGCTGCGGAGGAAAAAGACCGCAACAACCAAAAGGACACAAATCCCAAATGTCTGGTAATCCCGCAGCTTATAACGCAAGAGTTTCATTTTGGTCCGACCGT
Source organism: Faecousia sp. (assembly GCA_045647705.1). GTDB lineage: Bacteria > Bacillota > Clostridia > Oscillospirales > Oscillospiraceae > Faecousia. The sequence continues at coordinate 12,675 of JAZRMP010000070.1, read as the reverse complement.
CGCCGCCCTGATAGCACCGGCACTCCATAGCCGTCGCCAATTCATCCGCCCGGCGAAACGCTCCGATAAACAGTGGTACCAGAATTGGCACCAACGCCTTTACCCTGTGCAATATATTTCCAGCTTCAAAATCGGCTCCTCTTGCCTTCTGAGCAGACATAATCTTATCTGTTTCCTCAATCAGCGTAGGAATGAAACGTAGTGCAATACACATCATCATGGACAATTCGTGCACAGGAACGTGAATTTTTTTAAGAGGTCCCAGAAGTGATTCCAGGCCGTCGGTTAGGGAGATAGGCGATGTGGTGTAAGTCAAAAGGAACGTACCACAAATCAGCATAAGAATACGGAACATCATAAAAAATGCCCGCAGGATCCCCTCCCAATAAACACTGATACCCCAGAATCTTACCAGCAGTCTATCACCGGTGGTAAAGAATATATTCAGGATACCGGTGAATACCAATATAAATAATAAGGGTTTCATTCCGCAAAAAATTGCTCTCATTGGAATTTTGGATACCGCAACCGAAACGGCTAAAAAAGCAAAAACCGCTCCATAGGAAAGCCAGTTTGCTGCTGTGAAGAGCGCAACAATATATACCACCAGAACTAAAATCTTCGTTCTGGGGTCTAAGCGGTGCACCGGGGAATTCCCCGGGAAATACTGACCAAGCGTAATATCCTTAAGCATGGGCATTGCCCCCCTTCTGGGATGTAAGGACATTTATTGCCTGCGCAATCGTATACACGCTTGGTACATCCAGACCCATCTGTCTCAATTTCATAAACACTCTGGTGATGTCCGGAATATCCAATCCCATTTTCAACAGTTCGTCCGCCCGGTTAAAGATCTCGTCCGGTGTACCGTCCATAGCAAGCCCAGCGTCATTCATAACCAGAAGCCGATCTGTAAGTCTTGCAACATCCGACATTGAATGACTAACCATCATAATGGTCGCATTCATTGCTTTTCTGTATGCATCGATATTCCTCAGAACTTCCTCCCTGCCCTCAGGATCCAGACCGGCAGTGGGCTCATCCAGAATCAAAACATCCGGTTCCATTGCAATCACACCGGCAATGGCTACACGTCGCTTCTGACCACCAGACAGATCGAAAGGAGATACTTGAAGTTGATCCTCGGTAATCCCTACAAAGCCGGCAGCCTCTCGGACGCGCCGATCAATTTCCTCTGCATTCAGGCCCATATTCTTCGGGCCAAAAGCAATATCCTTATAGACCGTCTCCTCAAAAAGCTGATATTCCGGGTATTGGAAAACCAGGCCAACCCGAAATCGGCTCTGGCGTGTCAACTTCTTATCAGACCAAATATCCCGCCCATCCAGCAAAACATTGCCACTGGTGGGTTTGAGCAGACCATTCAAATGCTGCACCAGTGTTGATTTGCCGGAACCGGTATGGCCTATAATGCCGATAAATTCGCCCTTCTCTACACTGAACGATACATCATCCAGTGCTACATGCTCAAAGGGTGTACCGGCACTATATACATGATGTAGGTTTTGAACCTGCAAAATAGGTGCCAATTTTTCTTTCCTCCGTCAAGCCTTTATCGTATCATAAAGTGCCTGCGCACATTCCTCTACACTCAATCTGTCAAGGGGCAGATTAAATCCATGTTTGTTCAGTTCACTGCAAAGCTCCACCGTTTCCGGAGCTGCCAAGCGAATGCTGTGCAGCAATTCTACCCGGGAAAAGACCTCCCGTGGCGTACCGTCAGCCGCAACTTGCCCTTTACTCAGAACAACAACACGCTGTGCCTTTGCTGCCTCATCCATGTGGTGGGTAATCAGAACAACTGTAATCCCTTTTTCTCTGTTCAATGCTGCAATGGTATCCATGACCTCACGACGACCTCTGGGATCCAGCATGGCTGTAGGCTCATCCAAAACGATGCACTTGGGCTCCATTGCGATAATCCCTGCAATCGCAACACGTTGTTTCTGTCCACCGGAAAGAAGATGGGGCGCATGATTGCGGTACTCATACATCCCAACTTGTCTCAGTGCGCTGTCCACACGCTGACGGATCACTGGACTGGCTACGCCCAAATTTTCCGGACCAAAAGCCACATCCTCCTCAACCACATTTGCTACAATCTGATTGTCGGGATTTTGGAATACCATCCCTACACTTCGGCGGATATTTATCAGTTTGTCTTCATCAGAAGTATCCGCACCGCAGACATAGACCTTGCCGCCACAAGGGAGCAATATAGAATTAAAGTGCTTGGCAAGGGTGGATTTTCCGCATCCATTGCTGCCAAGAATTGCCACAAAGCTGCCCGCTTCTATGGTCAAGTTCATATCCTCGAACACTGCAACATCCGGGGTATCTTCCCCACCTGGATAGCTATACATCAGATGTTCGACACAAATCGCCTTTTGCAATTTTCCCCCTCCTGTCAGGGTGTCCATCTCCCGGCTGCACCACAAGGCAGCATCCGCCCGGTAGAACGAACAGGAAGACCAAGCTCCCCCACCGCAGTCTTACCGCCATGAACACCGCCAAAAACAATGTCCGACGCATATCCAACCGCAGAAGGTGCCAGCCCTGTGGTATAGGAATTGATGATAACAAACAGTGGATTGTCCGTCAACAGCTTTGCCGTTTCCAACAAAAACGGATAGAAGCTTGTCTCCATCTTCCATATTTCGCCACTAGGTCCCCGGCCATAGCTGGGTGGATCCATAATGATACCGTCATAACGGCGGCCTCGGCGGATCTCTCTCTGAATAAACTTTCCGCAGTCATCTACGATCCAGTGAATTGGTCTATCCGCAAGGCCGGAGGATTTTGCATTCTCCTTCGCCCATGCAACCATACCCTTGGATGCATCAACATGGTATACCTCAGCACCGCCGGCAGCCGCAGCCAGTGTTGCGCCGCCGGAATAGGCAAACAAGTTCAATACGCGTACCGGGCGACCCGCAGAAGCTACCTTATCCCGGATAAAATCCCAGTTAGCAGCCTGCTCAGGAAACACACCGGTGTGCTTAAAATTCATAGGCTTAACATTAAATGTCAGATAATCCTTATATCGGATTTGCCATCGGTCCGGCAGGTTATGTTCGGACCATTTTCCACCACCACTGTTAGACCGGATATACCGGGCGTCATATTTTTTCCAGCCCGGGTCCACATGGGGTGTATCCCAAATCACCTGGGGGTCCGGCCGGACCAGCAGGTACTTCCCCCACCGCTCCAGCCGCTCGCCGCCAGACGTGTCCAGAACCTCATAATCTTTCCATTCATCGGAAATCCAAATCATTTATATCTCCTTGCAATTTAGGGGTTTCCCGTCTGTGAATTCCCAGCCGCAGTTTCCGGTGGTGCAGTGGTTTGTGTCGGGGCTGTCGAACCGGGTTCGGTAGGCGTTGTGGGTGCAGAAGGATCCTGCGTTTCAGGTGTTGCAGGAGGCTGTGTTGCCTGTTGCTGCTCCCAAGCCGCTTTCGTGTGAACTGTACATACCTTATATGGGGCGTTCTCACCGCCGTTAATGGAATTATCAAACCCCTTGAAGCTTCCATCCTTGCCGTCATCACCAATCAAATATACATAATCATTCCGCAGAAATGTGCTTGCCAATCCATAGTTTGCCGCAGCCAGGATCTCATCCAGCTCAGACTGTTTTAACTTAACAAGGGCCGTAGGCTTGAGCACAACATTCTTGTCCACACCTGCAAAATGCTTACAATATTCATTTGCAACGCCTTGGCCCACAGAGCAATACTCCATAGCAACATGCTTATCGCAAACACCGGTAGGCACATCCTCGGGATATACCGAAACAGTCTCCACCCGGCTGCCTCTGGGGTCGTTCTGACAGGCATCTGTCGCTATCTCCCCGGAATCCAGACAAATGGAAACAGTTTTCATTTTACCGGAATCATACAAGGAAACATTCTTCCGTCCCTTGTGCAGTGGTGCCATAACATTGTTCCAAAGACGGGATGCGGGGTTATAGCTGCCTCCTACCAGATTAATCGTCTCCGGTATATCGTAGCCGCACCAAACGGCTGCGGTATAGTAACCGGTGAAGCCACAGAACCAACGGTCCCGGAAACTGGAGGTAGAACCGGTCTTACCCGCAACATTCATTCCGGAAATCGCCGCGCCGCCGCCGGTACCTCTGTTAACAGCATTGGTCAGGCAATAATTCATATAGTTTACTGACTTTTCGCTAAGAATCTCTCTAGACTCCTGGGTGTTGGCAACCACCAAATTACCCTTGCTGTCATAGACTTTGGTCCATGTTCTGCCGTTACGATAGGTTCCATCGTTAGCAAAGGTAGCAAATGCGTTTGCCATATCCCTAACCGTTACACCTTGGTATTGGGCACCCAATGCAAGGGAGGAAAACTGCAAATCTGTCTCAACCAGAGTGGAAATACCAAAGGATTCCTTGGCAAACTCATAACCATAGTTTGCGCCAATCTTGGAAAGTGTATTGGCAGCAACGGCATTAACAGAGCTGGTAACACCTCCATAAATTGTATAAGAATAGTCGTATCTACGGTCATCATTACGAGGCCAGGCACCGTCCTCATAGGTAATGGGCAAATCCTTAATGACCGTGGCAGGTGTGATCGTCCCCTGTTCAAAGCCGGGTGCGTAAATGGTAATCGGCTTAATGGAAGAACCGGACTGAAGCTTGGACTTCGTAGCACGGTTCTGGCCGAAGTGCGCCTTTTCTTCGCCAACACCGCCTGCCATGGCAACAATATCGCCGGTTTCGTTATCAATCACAACAATAGCAGACTGGAGTTGCTGAGCACTTCTAGTCTTGGGAATCTTGCTTAAATCTTTGTAGATTCTATCAACCTGTGCCTGTACGTTGGTGTCAATCGTCGAGTAGATATGGTAGCCGCCACGACTAATCCGATCCAAATAGCTCTCCCAAACAGCATCATTCCACTCTTCAATGCCGTCCTGCTTTGCCATTGCCTTGGCAACATCCTGGATCACCACATCCACGAAATAAGAATATACATCCTGAGAAGCGTTATCGATCTCCTCGGGAATTGTTCCGCATTTGGGGCACTTAATAGACGAACCCTCTGCTGTGTAAGTTTTCCGAACACCCTCATAGCCGCAAGCAGAGTTGGAACACATAACCCATCTGTCTTCCTGCGCAATAGAACTCTTAAGCACCAGTTCCTGCGCCACAGCCTCGTCATACTCCTCCTCAGTAATGTAGCCTTGATTAAACAGTTCCCCCAAAACCAGAAGCTGACGATGGCGGTTTCTCTGCCTGCCATTCATTGTCTCGCCTGCATAGGTGAACTCCTTGTCGCTATAAGGATCAAACAAGGACGGGTTATTTGTGATGCTGATAAGGCTGGCGCATTCAGCAATCGTAAGCATCTGAAGTTCCTTGCCGAAGTATGCCTCAGCAGCACTTTTAACACCCCGACAGCCCTGTCCTAAATAAATAGAGTTCAGATATTCCTCAATAATAACCTTTTTATCATAATTCTTTTCCACCAAGGTGGCACGGAAGAATTCAAGCACCTTACGCTGGACAGTAACACTATCCTCGCCGGTAACATTCTTGATAAGCTGTTGAGTAATACTGGAGCCACCTACCGTCTCATCACCGAAGAACATATTCGCAAACGCCTTGATAGTCGTAAACCAGTCAACACCCTGGTGCTCATAAAAGCGCTTATCCTCAATTGCGATCGCAGCATTAATCAGCGCAGCAGGAATTTCCTCATACTCCGCCTTTTTCCAGTCAGTACTGGCATAGAGTTCCTGCTCGATTTTAATCTGACCATCCTCGGAAACACTGTAAACAGTGGACGGGGCATCCATCTCATAATTCTCCAGCACCAATCCTGCGGAGGGCAGAATATCGGTTTCCAGATAGTCGCCCAGGACACCCACAAACACAAATATGCAGACGAAGCAGATCAGCAGGACTGTGGCGGCAGCACCCAACGCAATCTTGATTGCTGCAAACACACCCAGCCATACTTTATAAAGAATGTCCATAGACCAGTGCAGCTTCCAATCCTGCCTCTGTTCGTTTTTCTTCTTATCCTTTGCCATAAATTATTACCTCCATTACAGCCGCCGTCAGGCGCACATGGTAAATATCTTTGCCAGTATGCATATATGCATAGTATTACTCATATCATTATAGCATACCCATCTGAAAAACGAAAGTACTATTTTTATAAATAAACAGCAAAATCTGTTATGTCTCTATGTGCATTTTGCTACCGACCTTCCCGCCAGCGATTTCCTCTTGATTTCGCGGCTACAATCCCTTAGAATATAACCAAAGAATTAACTGGGAGGTAATACCATGTCCAACGAATACGGCTCTGATTTTATGACCATCATAGACGAGGATGGAACTGAGTACGAACTGGAGGTTCTCTCCACACTGGAATATAACGGGCAAACCTATTTGGCCGTAACCCCTGCCAACGGAGAAGAGGAAGAACAGTTGGAAGTAAGTATTCTCAAATCCGTAGAAGAGGACGGAGAACCAATCCTCTGTGCTATTGAGGACGAGGCAGAACTTGAGGCTGTATATTCCCTTATTATGGATGAACTCTACGAGGACGAAGACTAAATAAGATCATCTGCCTGCCTTGTGCGTAGTGCGTCCTTTTGGACCCACATCATTTAACAGGGATGTTAGACTTCCTGTCCGGATTGCAGACCTCCCGCCTGCGCTTTGACGTACGGTGGATGTTGGGAGCAGCTAAGGCCAGGAGCGGCAACCCACCTGCCATTTCGTGCAGGTCATAATCGGACGCATTACGGCTATGGCGGGTAGGCGCGGAGAGCAAAAGCTCTCCGCGTTTTTATATCAAAAATTGTAAACTTTTTCATAATTACTGCGAATGGGAAAGAAAAGCACTTGAAAGTTATCAAGGTATGCGTTATACTAATTGGGTCTATGCGTATGTCTGTACGCATTATGTAACCGTTATATGAGAGGAATGTATCAAATGAGCGCATCCGATAAGAAAAGACTCCGTAAGGAGCAAACTGCTGATTTGCTGAGCGAAAAGCAGAAGCAAGCACAGGCTGAATCGAAAAAACTGAAAATCTACACCGTCGCATTTATATCAGCTATGCTGCTGGTCCTTTGCCTTGCACTGGGCATTGTCGGTGTCCGTGCCGTCAACCAAAGTGGTATTTTCCAGAAGAATACAATTGCTGCCTCTGTTGGCGACAGAGAACTGAATACAGTGGAACTAAGCTACTACTACATTGAATCCATCAATAATTACTACAACGAGATGTATGAGCAGTACAATTCCTACACCGATATGTATCTGAACATGATGGGTTTTGACACCACCAAGCCTCTGAACGAGCAGGTCCAGAACCCCGAGACCGGTAAGACCTGGGCTGACTATTTCCTGGAAGACGCCATTGAGCAGGCAAAGAACGACTTTGCCCTGTACGATATGGCAATGAGCGAGGGGTTTGAGCTGCCCGAAGATGAGCGCTCCACTCTCGATTCCACCTTAAACAACATGGAGACTTATGCAAAGCTATACGGTTATAATAATGTTAACAAGTACCTGAGTGCTACGTACGGTTACGGTTCTACTATGGAGACCTATAAAGCGTATGCCGAGCGTTCCGCCATTGCCGCTGCATACTATAATGCGCACCAGGAATCTTTAACATACGATGATGCGGCCCTTCGGGAATATGAGTCAACCCGATACAACGACTATAATTCCTATACCTACCACTCCTGCTATCTGACCTACACTGAGTTCCTGGAGGGCGGTACTGAGGACGAAGAGACCGGCGAGATTGTCTACACCGATGAGGAAAACGCTGCCGCCCGCGCCGCTCTGGAAGCTGCTGTTAAGGAGTTATCCGATGCTACTACCTTGGAAGAACTGCAAGAGAAGGTCAAAGGCGTGAAGGTAAATGACAGCAGCCAGACTGCTTTGAACCCCGCCACCGGTATGCTTCACACTAGCATCAATAAAAACCTTAGCGATTGGCTGTGTTCTTCCGAGCGCAAGGAAGGCGACATTGGCGTGATTGCCAATCACAACACCACCACAGACGACAACGGCACAGAAACCGAAGAGTTGGTAGGTTACTATGTGGCATACTTTATTTCCAAGGATGAAAACAAAGAACCCATGGGCAATGTACGGCATCTGTTGGTAGAGTTTGAGGGCGGTACCGAGGATGAAGAAACCAACGAAACTGTTTACTCCGATGAAGAAAAGCAAGCTGCTAAGGAAGAGGCTGAAGGCTATCTGAAAACATGGACCGAGGGTGATAAGACCGAGGAAAGCTTTATTGAGCTGGTCAAGGAGCACAGCGACGACTCCTCCGCCGAAGATGGCGGTCTTTTCGAGGATATTCATCGGGATTCCAACTATGTTCCTGAGTTCCGGGAATGGTCTACCGACCCCGAACGTCAGGCAGGCGACACAGCAGTTATCGAGACGGAATTTGGTTATCATGTTATGTATTATGTGGGCGACGACGCACTCTCCTACCGCGACTACATGATTCAGAACAATATGCGTACTGCTGACCAGGAGAAATGGTATGATGGCATTCTGGAGCCTGTTACTACCGAAATTAATGATACGTCCAGAATGATGCTGGATCTGGTCATGTCTGCAGGCTGATCTGGCAACAAAGCATAATCTGTATAAAAACACCTCCTGTGGAGAAAATTTCCACAGGAGGTGTTTTTATATTGTTGAATAAGAAAATCACCGGTACTTGTCTTGCCGGAATTGGAGCCGGTGCTGTAAATGGAATGTTTGGAGCTGGTGGAGGCATGGTATTGGTTCCCCTGCTTACCTGGCTGACACCCTTGGATGATGATGAGATATTTCCCGCATCCGTATCCATTATCCTGCCAATCTGCCTCATTTCCCTGGGGCTCACCTGGCAGAGCGGCTCTGTCCCCTGGGACATTACCCTCCCCTACCTGATTGGCAGTACCGTCGGCGGAATCCTGGCCGGTCTTCTGGGAAAACGGATCCCTACTGTCTGGTTGCACCGACTGTTGGGAATCCTGATTCTATGGGGTGGGGTGCGGTATCTATGCTAGATAGTATTCCATTTATGATACTGATAGGCGGCCTGCTTGGCTTTCTGTCAGGAATCGGCGTAGGGGGTGGAAGCCTGCTGATGCTATGGCTAACGCTGGTCCTCAACATAGCGCACCCCGTTGCACGCAGCATCAATCTGTTATTCTTTATACCGTCAGCAGTGATTGCCACAATCTTTCGATGGAGACAGGGTAACGTTGATTTAAAAAAACTCATGCCGGCAATTGTCTGTGGATGCATCAGTGCTGCTGCATTTTCCTTGCTGAGCAGGCGTCTGGATATTGCCCTAATAAAAAAACTATTTGGCATTCTCCTGCTCCTGACCGGAATCCGGGAGCTGTTTTACCGACCGCGAAAAGCCAAATAACCCTCAAGGATTAACGCTGCTGCCACAGCATCAACCGTATTCTTCCGTTTTTTTCCGTGATAATTATGCTCCGATAAGATGTTATGGGCCTCCACCGTTGTTCTGCGTTCATCCCAAAATACAACAGGCAGGCCTGTAACTTCTTCTAAAATGTGTCCAAAGTTTCGGCACAAAGCCGCCCTTGCCCCCTCGGAGCCGTCCATATTACGGGGCAGGCCAAGTGCAATCTCCCCCACTTCCTTCTCCTTGACAATCCGGGCAATCTCAGATGCGGTTTTCTCTGCGTTTCGGCTGTGGATGACCGTAGTAGTCCCAACGATACTGCAAAGCAGATCCGAGACTGCCACCCCTGTCCGTGCATCGCCATAATCCACGCCCATCACTCTCATAACGTCGATTCCTCCCCATTGATTTCTATGCTGCCATTATAAACCAAGAAAAGAAAAAAAGAAAGAAAAAAGTTGTTGACGAATACATTTTACTGTGGTAGAATGGTTTTTACCTGTGAAACGGGCTATTTTCTATGCCCATTTCAGCTCCGGAGCGGTAATTGTAGTTGCCCGCTTACTAAATTTTTCCATAGCCGGAGTGATACAGGGAGGCAAATTTAAGGAGGTGCCGTTATGCGCGTTAAAGTCACTTTGAGATGCTCCGAGTGCAAGCAGAGAAACTACAACACTATGAAGAACAAGAAAAATGATCCCGATCGTCTCGAAATGAAGAAGTACTGCAGATTTTGCAGAAAGCACACCGTTCACAACGAGACGAAGTAAGGAGGACCACACATGGCAGAAGCTAAGAAAGCAAATTGGTTCGTAAGAGCCTGGGGCGGCATCTGCAGATACTTCCGTGAGCTCCGCAGCGAGTTGAAGAAGGTCGTGTGGCCCACCCCTCAGCAGGTACTGAAGAACACCTTGATCGTCGTTGCGTGCGTTCTGGTCATCGGCGTATTCATCTGGCTGTTCGATTTCGTGGCTCGCGTGGGCATCGATGCCCTGATCAACCTCGGAAACTAAGAGGAGACAAGCCATGGCAGAAGCTGCAAAGTGGTATGTAGTCCATACCTATTCCGGTTATGAAAACACCGTAAAAGCCACTATCGAAAAAACAGTGCAAAGCCGAGGTCTGCAAGAGCAAATTCTGACGGTTTCCATCCCCATGGAGACTGTTACTGAAATCACCGATTCCGGCGTAAGCAAGACCTATGACCGCAAACTGTACCCCGGCTATGTATTTGTCAAGATGGTATATAGCGACAACACCTGGCACGCAATCAGAGGTGTGCGCGGTGTGGCTGGCTTTGTCGGTCCATCCGGAGACGACCCGATCCCCCTGACCGAAGATGAAGTGTATGAGATGGGCGTTGAGAAACGCGAAATTGTCGTCAATTACAATGTAGGCGATTCCGTCCGGATCCTTGACGGCCCCTTCAGCTCCTTCACCGGTACGGTGGAATCCATTGAGGTCGATAAGAACAGCGTCAGTGTGGTCGTTACCATGTTCGGACGCGAAACTTCTGTCGAGTTTGAGCTCGATCAAGTAGAAGTTACAACCCCGTAAACGCATCAACCGGTTATCCGGTCGAAACGGTGGGAGGGGCACACGCCCCGCAAGAAATGCGCCAAGCGCATATTACCACATTTTATTCAGGAGGTGCTTATTATGGCACAGAAAGTTACTGGCATTATCAAGCTTCAGATTCAAGCCGCAAAGGCTACCGCATCCCCCCCTGTTGGTCCTGCACTGGGTCAGCACGGTGTTAACATCGCTGCTTTTATCAAGGAGTTCAACGCCCGCACCCAGAACATGGAAGGCTACAAGATTCCCGTTGTTATCACTGTTTATGCAGACCGCAGCTTTACCTTTATTACTAAGACCCCTCCGACTCCCCTGCTGGTTATGAAGGCAATCGGTCTGGAGAAGGGCTCCGGTGTTCCTAACAAAACCAAGGTTGGTCAGATCACCAAGGCTCAGGTTGCTGAGATTGCTAAGACAAAGATGCCCGATCTGAATGTCAATTCTCTCGAGGCTGCTGAGCGCCAGGTTGCCGGCACTTGCCGTTCCATGGGCGTTGTCGTTGTTGACTAATAACTTTTCTGTCCGGGACTTTCCCGGAAATGTGGGAGGATTTTTCCGCATCACCACTTTAAGGAGGATATAACAAGTGTTTAGAGGTAAAAAGTATAAGGAGAGCGCCAAGCTGATTGACCGCTCTGTTCAGTATGATCCCGCCGAGGCCCTGGATCTGGTTGTGAAGGGTGCTTCTGCAAAGTTTGATGAAACCGTCGAGCTGCATATCAAGTTGGGTGTTGATTCCCGCCACGCTGACCAGCAGGTCCGTGGTGCAGTTGTCCTGCCCAACGGCACTGGCAGGACTGCCCGCGTTCTGGTTTTTGCTAAGGACGCTAAGGTTGACGAGGCTCAGGCTGCCGGCGCTGACTATGTTGGCGGCATGGAGCTGGTTGAGAAGATCACCAAAGAGAACTGGTTTGAGTTTGACGTGGTCGTTGCTTCCCCCGACATGATGGGCGTTGTTGGTCGTCTGGGTAAGGTTCTGGGCCCCAAGGGTCTGATGCCTTCCCCCAAGGCTGGCACCGTTACCCCCAATGTTGGTGCCGCAGTCCAGGAAATCAAAGCTGGTAAGGTAGAGTACCGTTTGGACAAGACCAATATCATCCACTGCCCCATCGGCAAGGTTTCCTTCGGCGCTGAGAAGCTGGCTGAGAACATGGACACCCTGATGAACGCTGTTGCTAAGGCTAAGCCCGCTGCAGCAAAGGGTCAGTACTTCAAGTCCTGCACCGTGGCTTCCACTATGGGCCCCGGCGTGAAGGTCAACACTTCCAAGTACGGCAACTAATTGCGAATAAAAACCGGAAGGGCTCTCCCTTCCGGTTTTCCCTTATTTTTCTCATAAATAATTATAAAAAACCGAAATTTTCCCTTGACAATCAGCAAATTGTCTGCTATTATATCTAAGTTGCCAAAGACAGTAGGTGTCGTAAGACATAAATCCTACCGAGGTGCGTTTAACATTTTGATTGTTTGCGTGTCTTTCTGTCTTCTGGCAGGAAGACATTTTTAGTTTTCGGAGGTGAAACACACATGCCCAACGCAAAGGTTCTTGAGAGCAAAAAGGCAGTCGTGGAAGCCCTGTCCGCTAAGATCAAGGAAGCTTCTTCCGTGGTTTTTGTTGACTACAAGGGTATTACCGTTGCT
>JAZRMP010000069.1:0-10336 GCA_045647705.1 Faecousia sp. | reverse complement strand
TGTCAGCGAAAATCAGACCGCCCTTTTGCGGACGGGGGGCGGTATTACGGGAAGCCAAAAACCGCACACCCCCATCCCGTTTTTGCGTGGTCTACTCTCCGTCTAAATGATGTTTTCATTCCAAAAGACGGTTTGTGCGGCTGTCTGCGGCAGTGCGTAAAAAGCCCGTCCCACGGTGGAGACGGGAGGATATGAAAATAGCGGGAGGCGTTTGGCCTCCCGCTTGTGTATTATAAAAGGCTTTCCAATACTGTTTTTGCATCTACTGTTTGCGTGTCGAACTGGTGCCAATCATCTTCTTTTGGAATTTGGGTGTTTAGGATGGGCTGATACTGGCGAATGAACTCGCCCTCTTTCTCTCCGATCTCCACCATCTTGTCAACTTTGCTTCTGCTCTTGGCGTAGTAGAGAACATCAAAGTTTACACGGTGTCCTTTCCGCTTGGCTTCTGCCATAATGCGGTACTTCTTCTCGGAGCCGGTGCGGATGCCTACATAGTGCTATGCCATCCGCCGCAGCATATCCATACTCTTGCCGATGTAGACTATGCTTTCGTCAATCCTGATACAATAGATGCCAGCGTGTCCGAACTTATCTTCAAGCCCCTGCCGCTTCATCCACTCGTAGGTGTTCTGCTCGTAGGTTGCCATTAGAATACGAACCCCTCTTTCTTCGGTGGGGTGTATGCGGGTCTTTCCTTGCCTGTTGCTACTGGACTTGAAATGACAATCTCTTTCACTTTTGGAATATAGATGTCCGGCTCTCCCCCTGTTTCTTTCTGTGTATTTATCCCTCTATCTGTCCCTAAATCTCTATTATCTATTTGTATATCCTCTGCCGATACACTTTGACCGTGGGACGACATAGGGGTGTCGCAGGGCGGACTTTCTTCAAAATTCAATCCGTCAGCCGACAACGCATTTTGTGATTGCGTAGCGGTCTGTGGTACCTCGTAGAACTCATAAGTGTTGCCGTGGCTCGGCACAAGGTAGCGTTTCAATACCAATTTCTCAAATTGATCGTGGTAGGTTGACCTTGCCATTCCAATCGTCTGCCGGACTGCCGCAGGGGACAAAGCCAAAGTGTAGTTGTCCGCATTGGATGCCAAGTATAAGTAAAGTTGGAGTGCGTGTGCCCCAAGATCACGGGACGCAGCCTGCCAATTTTCGTTTTTTATGCCAAGGAAGTCACTCTTGGCTTTCTCACGGTGAACCCTGACTGTGCGTTGATTTGGAAAAGTAATAGGTGGCATCGTTCCGCCCTCACTTTCCAAGACTTTCGATTGCTTTCCGCAGTTCTTCAATCTCCATTAGAACTTCGGAAATGTCAACCGTTGCTTTGATGTTGGAAATGACCTTGGCGGTGATCTCGTTCACCAATGCCTCCCGTTCTTCTTTGTCAAGTAAGGACTGCTTCATCATTTCCTTTTGGTACTGCCACGCAAGGACGGCATCGCCGGTCTTCTATATGGCTTCAAGATAGCGTTCAAACGCTCCTTTGGGATTTCTCATTGTGGAAATCCTCCTTTCAATTCTCAATTTTTACAAGATTTTTTCACTGATCTTGTACCTATATTATACAAAAATTTTTTCAAAAAATCAAAGTAGTCCGCCTGACGGTCAGGCCACATCCTCCAAAGCCTCCGCTTCGGGTGCCTCAACAGGCACCGTCCGCAGTTTGCCGTCAATCACAAGAGGAATGTTCTTATAGTCCGGAAACTGTTTCTTGAACCAATCGCTAACATACTTATAGGGACTCTTGGATGCCAGAGATGCAGCCTGTACGGTTTCGAACACTTCCAGCAGCTTGTCAGCGTTTTCATGTGCGCTGATGTACTTCTTCATATTCTCATAAGTGAGGCGGGTGTTGGTGCGGGGAGACTTCTGCTCACGACCCGATACAATGATCTCATTCATGCCGGGGAAGTCCCTGCGGATGCCCTTCATGATTTTGTACTCCTTTGTGCCGTACTCGGCAGCGGCAGCCGCAAACTTGTAGTTCATGACAACGGTGTTGGTGGCGAAAACGATCTTGTAGCCGTTCTTTCCGGGCTTGGTAGTCAGGTTGGTATTCATAGTTATTTCTCCTTTCACTCTTGGCGGTTGATTAGTTGTTCTCTTCGGCGGATTCAGAAGCGGAGCGTTCCGCTTCCTTCTTTGCCTTGAACTGTTCCAGATCGTTGAAGCCCTCGAACTTACCCTCGAACCAAGACAGCACATACTGGTAGGGGCTCTTCTGAATCTTGGAACGCTTCTGGATGGTTTCGTACTCTGCCATCAGTTCCTTGGCGTTGGGCTGGGTCTTGATGAACTCTACCATATTGGCAAAGGTCATGTTTCGGCGGGTCTTCTGATCGGGATTCTTCTTGATGCTCTTGGTGACCATCTTGGCATTGGGGAACTCTTTCTTGTACTCTCTCCACAGCTTGAACTCGTCAGTACCGAAGATGCAAGCCTTCTTCTCGAATGCCTTGGTGACCAGTGCGGTCTCGTCGTTGATGTAGCGGATGATGGAAGTAGTGTTAGTGTTTTTCATTGTAAATTTCTCCTTAGCGTTGGTCGCTACCCAAAATTATTTTTTATTTTTGAGGTTGTTTTCTTCCCTCTTTCTGACAGTATTATATAATACTTTATCGTCCGGTGAGTCACTCTCTTGGTACTTTACTAAAATTAAAAAGAAAAAAATCAGCCCAAATCGAATGGCTGAAAACGGTTCAGAAGTGCCGAAGAATCACCAGACCTAAAAGCGCCGACAGGTGGCGGATTCCGCTACTTTTATCCGTAAAATAGTCATCAAAACGATCAAAAAGTTATCAAAAGTCATTGTGATAAACTGGATTATTCCATCTTGAAGCGGCTTACTTCCTTTCCTACCTTTTGGTCTTGACAAAAGTCACTTCCTTTCGTATAATAATCACACATCATTCCCCAATGATGTGCATCCCGTTTCACCAAATGATGTGTGAAAACCCTTATGTATCAACACAAAAGCCGCCGTCAGGCGGATTTTATGTTGAGATGATGGGCTTCCTGGGCGCAGGTAACAACCCGATGGTCGGCATGACCGTCTCTGTGGCTGTTGCTGTGGAAGAAGCAATGAAGTAATTTAATACCAAACTATACAAACATCCTCTGTGCCAGTGGCACAGAGGATGTTATTTATTCACCGTATCCAGACAGCAACCAATTTTTGCAATTTGCTCATACGAAAACAACGTCTCAACAGTCCAAAAGGTCATCAAGAAGTGCCTTGCCGGCAGCATCAAACTGCGTAACCTCTGTATAGAGGCTCTTATAAAAAGCTTCCGCAGCCCCACGCCTTTTCTCCGCCAGTTCCCTGCCTTTTCGGGTATAGAATCGGTCATAAAGCTTTTCTAGTTTAAATTTATACTCGCGAAAAAAGGAGGATGTTTCCTCCTGCGTACCATCGCTTATGGTTCCATCCGGGTTGCGAGTATACAGTGGATCGCAGACTGTCCCTTTATAAACCAAGGTTCTGGCGACCCCTATTGCCCCCACCACATCCAACTTATCTGCATCAAATAGAATTTTTGCCTCCAGACTCCGTGGCTGATCGTTTTTGCGGAAGCGGTGGGTACGGATACAATCCCTTACCTGACCGGCGAAATACCCGGGGAATCCGTTTGCCAGCAGAAACGTGAACGCCTTATCACTCCCCACCGCAGCATGGCACAGATTTGGGTTACGAAGTTGGTCCTCCCTGCCAATATCATGCAACAAGCAAGCCGCAATCAGAATGTCATAGTCAACCGGCTCTCTGTCAGCAATTAAAAGGGCGTTACTCAGCACTCGATATATATGTTCCCGGTCGTGTGCGGTGTCCTGCATACAGGAATGCATATATGTCTCAATCTTTTTGTATGTTGTTCTATCCATAATCTCTCCTAATAAAAAAGCCGGGGTTTACCCGGCTTTTATTCTGGTTTATAGGCGATGGATTCCGTTAAGTATTGCTCCCAGGCGTACACATCCGTTTTCTGCTCCAAACGCCAGGAATCCCGAATCGCCTGGCATAAAAGCAGCAGCTTTTTCTGCATAATTTCCGATTCAAACGCTGCCGCATTATCGTCCATCATTGCCTGACAGAACACCGCGCACCGATCCTCTGTCGCGGATTCCATGGATGCTTCGCTAAAGAACACCTTAGTGGATCCTTCCAAAAGCTCCTGTGAATATGTATTTTCATCTCCATACAAAAACCCATCCGGGTTCAGACCGCTCCAATAATCGTACATAGGACTATTGCCAAGTATGTGGCTGTCTATCACGTAGCTGATACCCTTGATAAATTCCTCCCGGACATCCACGCCCACGGAGAGCACAATAAAGGGATCGCCATCAAACCAATACTGCACCCCCTGTACCTGCTCATCCACGCTGCGAACAATGCAGATCCGAACGGTATTTTTCACACTTTTATATAAGAAGTTCTTCGGAAACAGGCCTAAAACCTGCTCCAGCTCATCCAACATCTGATGAATGGCTATGGTCTGGTATTCCGGTTCCAGAGAATACTCTCCCGGGCTGATTACCGCACGTTCCCAGATACGAAGGGTAATCCCGTGCTCTTTGTTAAGTTTGTCCACTCGCTCTGTGCATATTTTCAGCCCAACTTCATCCGGTGCGTCTGCAGTAAAAACTGCACCGGTATAGACCGTTTCATCGGTTACAGGCGAATTTTTGGGATCCCATCGCAGCAAAAGCAAACCATTGCTTTGGGTATCCTGCGCCAAAAACCAAATACAGTTTGACCACCTGTCTGCCACTACCATCTGGAGGGAACTGACACCGGCAATCGAAACAGCTGCCGTTTTCTTGCCGGTAGACAGTTCATAGAAGTTAAGATGCAATTCAGTATCATCTACGGTGCTGCAAACCACACCTCCAAGCTCCAGTGCCTGCCATACACTTCCGCCAAAAACATTGAGTTGTGCAGGGGCAGCATCCAACTCGCCCACAAGCCTCTGCTGTGTGGTCCCGTCTGCACGCAGCACCAGAAAACGATCCTCATAGGTAGAAAGGGATGTGATAGTATTGTCTGTTGCTTTTGTCTGACCGTTTTCCGTAGACAGATAGAGGGTGTTAATGTTACCTTCCCCATCCTCAACCCGGCAGGCAAGAAGCGCGCCCTCAAAATAACATCCTAACAACATCTGATCGGCACAATTATGGGATTTAATCAGCCGGGAGAGCCTCCGTTCCACCTCAATAGCCCGTATCTCCCCGGGAACGCAGAAATAAATCTGGCTGCCGTCAGGGGCAAAACAGGGCTTTCCCTGTATCTCCTCGGGAAGCTGCACCCGGTCCAATTCCTGAAGCTGCGGGTCCAGGAATACGGCCTGCTTTGTTGTCTCGTCGTAATAAACGAAGCCGGTATAGGTGTTCTGCCACGCTACGTCCTCCCCGGTAAGGTCAATCCCCGAAATAACTGTTGTGGACGGGACTGCATCAGCACCAACAAGAACAGTCAGCTCTGTGTCTTTGCCACCTGTGGCTAAAAGGAGCTTGTCGCCCACCATAGACATCCAATGATAGCTGCTCGGCAAATTATAACGCCGCACAGCCCCTTGGGTCTGCTGTTCTATCTGGCTGTCGCGAACATAAAGCCCTTGGTAGATTGCTTCTGTGGCAGCAGTGGTAATCTGTTCCGTAGTTTCTGGGTCCTGTTGCACAGCACAGCCTGTCAGCAACAGCATCAAGACCAATCCGGTTAAAGCAATTCTTTTCATATCACTGTCTCCTGGCAAGGGTATAGTCGTCGCCTTGTCTGTAGTAAGGACAATGGTCCTTTCTGGAAGACAAGATTCGATAGACCTCGTCCTCGTCCAAGTCCATCATACAGTAGTACTCATCATACGCTTCATCATAATCATAATACCAGCAGGTATCACATTCACTACTTACCACAGCACACCTTCCTTAGATAATCCGTAATATCAAAGGGCTTTATCGTTTCATCCTTACGCAGATATAAGGGGTGATGAGGATGTCCCTTCTTGCTAACGGCTCCGGCGCAATACCAGTTGGCACCATAGCGTTTCCCAAGGGCAACCATATCCTCCACACAATCTTTTAAGTAATCCCGCTTTTCGATGATCGTTCCCCATGCGGCCCAAACCGCAGGCTTATCAGATATGGATAGGACATACTCAAACGCCTTCATGTTCTCCCTGTGCAGCATTGGATTGCAATGCTGCTCCATTGTATCCGGGTCTGTAGCCCGTTGGGCATAGACATTGAACATAATAAAGCTGTCAAAACCGTTTCCCAAGGCAATACGCTCTACAGACTTAAGTGTATTATCCAAATCGTCCGGTCGGGCTGTGGATGGATTGATGCCAATACAAATTAAGGGGTTTTCTCCCCGGGTACCAAGAATATATCGATATTCCGAGTAAAAATTTGGCACATACAGCCATTTTTCAATATCGTACTCAGAATTTGGTGTATCGGCTGCCTCCAACGCCCGGCGAAACGTTACCAGCTCCAGTTGGGCAGTGGTTCCCTTCGGTACATGCATAATTTTAACCTCAGTTTATGCCCACAGAACACAGTCTACAGGTATGTCAAATTCTTCCGTTTCCAGATTTTGGAAAACTTGAAAATCGTAGCATAGTGCCACAGTGGGATGCCCCGGTTCCCGGGACAGGAACCTGTCGTAAAATCCACCGCCGTAACCAACCCGGTGTCCGTGGGGATCAAAAGCTAAACCGGGCATCAGCACCAGAGCTGTAGTGTCATCCGCTTCGGGACCATCATCCACCGGCTCCGGGATACCGGCATACCCTTTTTCCACCCGAGAAAGATCGGTAATGTAAATGAATTTCATTTCATCTCCGAACACCTTGGGTACCGCAACCCGCTTGCCTTCTGCCAACGCACGCTCCAGCATAGGAATTGTGCGAACTTCCTGGTTATAGGGTAGATAGCCATAAATGGTTTCTGCAAGTTTATATTGCTCGGAAGCAGCAAACAGTTCTCCCAGCCGGGTACTTGCCTGAACAATTTCCGCTTCTGTCATTGCCTGCTTTCTTTCGCGGATTTTCCGGCGCAATGCTGCTTTATCCATTATGCTCCTCCCTCGGTACTTTCCTGTACATTTTGAACCAGAGCAGGATCGCCGCCTGCCCGGGAATGCCCAACAGGAATAATTTCCAAATATTTAGCCGTAGGAACAGCAACAATGTGATATACAAACTCAGTAAGCCGCCCCACATGACCGTGGAGATCAAGCCCCGGTTCCACCGGAAATCCTTCCAGGCAGATCGCAGGCTCAGAAGCACAATCGCATTGGCAGGAATGGCATAGATAAAAGCGACCCAGCTTTTGGGAATGTCCAAAGAGGAGATTACCACAAACATCAACAGTGCTACAAACCACACCAGAATCGTAGATAACCCCAAAATAATTCGCTTGTCTGCTTTTCTCTTTAACGTCCTTGCCACGGCCTTTTCCATAACCTGCTCAACTTTGCCCAACTCCTCAGGAAGCGCGTTGGGGTCCACCAAAAGGTCATTAACTGTAACATCAAATAGCTCAGCAAGCTGCATGAGCGTTACCACATCCGGAGCAGACTCCCCCCGCTCCCATTTGGATACTGCCTTATCCGAATAATTGAGTTTCTCTGCAAGCCCTGCCTGGGTCAGCCCCTGGCGTTTCCGATAAGAAACAATATTCATACCAATTTGCTTTTTCAGCTTTTCGTCGTCCATACTTTCCCTCCAGGATATAACTAAATACATTCTAACAGACTTTAGCACTCTTTGCAACAAAAAACCGCCTCCCATTTCAGAAAGGCGGTCTGTTTCTCAATCTTCCGGGAATAATGCTTGGCTGCAATATTTGACAATCGCGCCCCGGGTAATGATGCCAATAAAGGTATCCTTGTCATCCACAACAGGAACAAAATTCTGTGTGCTGGCCCTATGTACCAAATCGTGCATATTGGTATTGACCCGGACAGGTATATTATCTTTTCTGCGGCTGATTTCTATAATCTTTCGTGCCTCTGCCTGCCGCATATCCATATAACACATATTCTTCAGTGCCCAAAGAAGATCCCCCTCGGTCAGTGTGCCCCGGTATTCCCCGCGCTTATTTAGAATTGGCAGAGCAGCATAACCAGCTGCTTCCATTTTTTCAAGTGCTTGCCGAATGGTATAGTCATCATATACAAAGGCACACATAGCCTTCGGTGTAAGAAAAAACAGGATGTTATTCATGGTCGCTCCTTTACTGCGCTGCATTGGCGACGATACGCCTCTGATATTATTATAGCATAAATTGCGTAATACAGGATGAAAATTTATTGTAAATAAGCTGTTACAATGCCAAATTTTCGTTTTCTATTTTGTGCATTTTGCACAACTCTACAATTTTAAGAATATTACTCCCCTCGCAGGAGAGGCCTTATTTCACAAATGGGGTTACTCTACCGATGTTTGGTGGTATGCTGTAAGCATCTGAGAAAGGTGGGAATCACATGAAACGTCGAACAAAACTCTCTGACAGACTGCTGCCCGACTACACCAGGGGCGAAGAGATCATGAATATGGTAACACACATTGTCGGTGGCAGCATAGGGGTCCTTGTGCTTATCTTTTGTATTTTAAAGGCTGTCCGCAGTTTCAGTACAGCAGGAATCGTAGGTTCGGCAATCTACGGAAGCACTATGGTTGCCCTGTACGCTATATCCAGCGTTTATCACGGCCTGCATCCGGGCAAGGGGAAAAAGGTCATGCAAATCATCGACCACTGCACCATATACTTCCTTATTGCAGGCACATATACCCCCATTCTGCTATCTGCATTTGTCCCAAAATACCCCTTTCTTGGCTGGGGACTTCTGGCAGCACAATGGGGACTTGCTGCGCTAGCAGCAACCTTAACAGCCATCGACCTGCACTGCTATCGTGTGTTCTCTATGACCTGCTATATTTGTATGGGCTGGGCTATTATCTTTTTCCTCCCCTACATCATTCAAGCGATGACTGCCCCCGGATTTTATTTACTTCTTGCAGGTGG
Organism: Faecousia sp.; assembly: GCA_045647705.1. Classification (GTDB taxonomy): domain Bacteria; phylum Bacillota; class Clostridia; order Oscillospirales; family Oscillospiraceae; genus Faecousia. The sequence goes on along the minus strand of JAZRMP010000069.1, from coordinate 1,292 downwards.
CCTTGCTTATACCGTGGGCGCAGTCCTATATGGCATTGGTTCCAAGGTCCACTGGATGCATTCCGTATTCCACATTTTTGTTGTGTTGGGAAGCTTTTTACAATTCCTTGCTATTATACAGTATGTACTATGATGAAAGCCGGCGGGCCCTGTAGGACCTGCCGGCTTATCTGTCTTGTTATGATTGTTGTTCCTCGTAGGCATCCAGCAATGAGGTATCCGTAGATTCCTGAATCTGCTCACCCGCCATGCATTGACGGAACTGGGCTCCGGACATAGTCTCATTGGCAAGGAGAAATTCTACCACAGCATTAAGCTTATCCGCATCCCTGTGCAGAATCTCACGACATTGAGCATAGGCTTTGTCGATGATTGCCTTAACCTCATCATCGATCGTACCCGCCACCTTCTCAGAGTAACTTTTTGTGCTCTGATAATCCCTGCCGATAAACACCTCACCACCTCCGGTATAGGAAACTGTTCCCAGCTTTTCACACATACCGTAGCGTGCCACCATGTCCCGCGCAAGCTTGGATGCCCTGTCAATATCGTTGGAGGCGCCTGTGGAAATATCCTGCAAGAAGAGGTCCTCTGCAACACGACCGCCCAACAGGCCAACGATCCGTTCATACATTTCGTTTCGGGTCAAGTGATTGCTATCCTCCAAGGGCTGTGTCCAGGTCAGTCCCAGAGCCTGGCCTCTGGGAATAATGGATATCTGGTGCACCGGGTCGTGGGTGGGCAGACTATGCATTGCTACAGCATGTCCTGCTTCGTGGATAGCTGTGAGTTTCAGATCCTTCTGCAAACGGACACGGCTGCGCTTCTCGGGACCTGCCAAGATCTTCATCATAGCATCATTAATGTCGTGCATAGACAAAACCGGACGGTCATCCCGGGCTGCCAGAATAGCAGCTTCATTTAAGAGATTGCTCAGATCCGCACCGGTGAAGCCGGCTGTTGCCAACGCGATGGTCCTTAGATTCACAGAATCGTCCAGTCGCTTACCCCGGGCATGAACTTTCAGAATTTCCTCGCGTCCCTTGGCGTCCGGGGCACCAACGTGAATTTGCCGGTCAAAACGACCGGGGCGCAGAAGCGCAGGATCCAAAATATCCACTCGGTTGGTTGCCGCTAAAACAATTACGCCCTCGGTACGGCTAAATCCGTCCATCTCAACCAAAAGCTGGTTCAGCGTTTGTTCTCTTTCGTCATGACCGCCACCAAGACCGGAGCCACGCTTACGCCCCACCGCGTCGATCTCATCGATAAAGATAATCGCAGGCGCAGCT
>JAZRMP010000068.1:0-39048 GCA_045647705.1 Faecousia sp. | reverse complement strand
CCGAACACATCATTAAGTGTGGTGGTCCGGCTATCAAATCTCGTCTGGTTTGCAGTTTTCACCGAATAGATCTCATCCTCTTTATCTCGCAGTTCGTCCAGACTCTTGGCATATACAGAATACTTCTTTCCAAATACAGTATAGCGAAACTCGTATCGTCCGTCAGATTTCTGATATTCTCCGGTGCGAAGCTTCACTCGGTTGCTATCATAACGCGCTGATTTACCCATATACATCACCTCCTTAAATGGAATACCGTTTTCTCAGGTATTCCTCGAAGCAAGCCTTCTTGATTAGGCACTTGCTCCCCACCCATAGGACAAACGTGCAGCTTTCATCAGCTGCCAGTTTCCGCAGTTTGTTCTCGCCGATGTTGAAATACGCAGCGGCCTCCTCGATGGTCAGGTTTGATTTTTCCCAAATGGGGACTTCCTTTTTCATGTGTCTTAACTCCAATCTATATTTTTCGTCTTTCGACACATGGATTATATAACCAAAAAGAGGCTCTACTCAAAAAAGTAGAACCTCTTTTTGGTTATATAAGTTTTTATATCTTTTTGTTTCGGAATTGGTTGCCAAGTGGTGCTTTTTATCGACTTTAATCTCTTAAAAAGTTATAAAAAGATACAAAATTCGACATTAATCGACAGGTTTCATCGTGGGGAACAGGATGACTTCGCGGATGGTATCGGAGCCGGTCAGTAGCATGACACAACGGTCAATGCCGATGCCCATGCCGCCTGTGGGGGGCATGCCGTATTCCATTGCGGTGAGGAAATCCTCGTCCAGCATTTCTGTCTCGTCGTCGCCACGCTCACGCTGCTCCACCTGCTTCATGAAGCGCTCCCTCTGGTCGATGGGATCGTTCAATTCAGAGTAGGCGTTACCCATCTCACTATGGCAGATAAATGCCTCAAAGCGCTCGGTGAGTCTGGGATCTTTTGGACTGCGTTTGGTCAGAGGACTGACCTCCACCGGATACATGGTAATAAAGGTAGGCTGGATCAAATGCTCCTCCACTCTCTGGTCGAAGCAGGCGTATAGGGCGTTGCCCCAGGTCTTTTCCGCAGCCTCGTTCAGTTCTACACCCTTGGCCTTGGCAGCCGCCACAGCCTCCGCATCATCGGAGATGGCATCAAAGTCAATGCCCACATATTCCTTGACTGCCTCCACCATAGTCATACGACGCCAGCCGGGAGCCAGGTTGATCTTCTCCCCCATCCACTCTACTTCGTAAGTGCCCAGAATCTCCTTTGCTGCACCGGAGATAATTCCCTCACAAATATCCATCATATCGTGGAAATCCGCATAAGCCTGATACAGCTCAACAGAAGTAAACTCCGGGTTGTGCTTGGGGTCCATGCCCTCATTCCGGAAGATTCTGCCAATTTCATACACCCGGTCCATGCCGCCGATAATCAACCGCTTCAGAGGAAGCTCAGTGGCAATACGCATATACATATCGATGTCCAGGGTGTTGTGGTGGGTAACAAAGGGACGGGCAGACGCGCCACCGGCAATGGTGTTCAGCACCGGGGTCTCTACCTCAATGTAGTCCATATTGTCCAGATAGTTCCGCATGAACTTAATGAACTTGGAACGAACGATAAAGTTCTGCTTCACCTCGGGATTGACCATCAGATCCACATAACGCTGACGGAAACGAATCTCCTTATCGGTCAGACCGTGGTACTTTTCGGGCAGGGGCAGCAGGGACTTGGAGAGAAGTGTAACCGTCTTAGCCCGGACGGAGATCTCCTCCGTTTTGGTCTTGAACACCTCGCCCTCGACACCCACAATGTCGCCGATGTCATTCTTCTTGAATCGGGCATACTCCTCCTCACCCAGCTCATCGATCTTAACAAAAAGCTGGATGCGGCCGGTGCTGTCCTGAAGGTCGCAGAACATGACCTTGCCCTGTCCGCGCTTGCTCATCAGTCGGCCTGCCACACGGACAAACTTACCTTCATATCCCTCGTAGTCTGCCTTAATGGCGGCAGAATCCGCGTTGAAATCAAACTTTGTCTGGAGGAAGGGATCACGGCCCTCCGCCTGAAGGGCAGCCAATTTCTCCCGGCGAACCAATACTTGATCGCCGTATGACATTTCTGCCGGGGGTGTAAACTTTGCCATAACCTTAACCCTCGCGTGTAATGCTGACGACCTTCATCTCATAGGAACCGGAGGGTGCCACCACGGTGAAAGTCTCACCTGCTGCCTTACCCACAACAGCACGACCAAAGGGAGAATCGTCAGAAAGCTTGTACTCCATAGGATTGGCCTCCTGAGAACCGGTGATACGGTACTCGGTCTTTTCACCGGTAGCCATGTCCTCAACCGTTACCCGGCAACCCAGACCCACGCGACCGGACAGCTCATTTTCATCCTCAATAATCACAGCATGGGACAGAATGTCCTCGATCTCCGCAATACGGCCATAGAGCTTTGCCTGCTCGTTCTTAGCTGCATCGTACTCAGAGTTTTCAGACAAGTCGCCGTAGGACCGGGCTTCTGCAATCATTGCAGCAATTTCCCGCTCACGGGTGGTCTTCAAATAATTCAGTTCCTTTTCCAGCTCTGCCAGACGCAGACTCGTGATCTTAAATTCTTTAGCCATAACAAAGATCCTTTCTTAAACAAAAATTTCCATAGCTCCAAACATTATAGTAGAAAAACCCCATTCCGTCAAGAATAGAATCCAACTTTTCCCGCCTTTCAGCCAACCTGCTTCAGTGCCGCTATCGCCTCACGAATCTGAGGATCCTCTGCCGGTTCAATCATGTCTGCGTAAATCTTTGCCGCAAGCTCCTGATCGATCTCCACCAAAACCTCCGGCTGCAACCCGCCTACCTCTGCCAGACTTACCCCGTTAGGGGTATAATACTTGCCCACGGACAGCCCTACCGCCGAACCGTCAGTGAAACGGAAGGTGTTCTGAAAATAGCTCTTCCCGGTGGTGGGCTGCCCCACCAAAACCGCCCTATCATACTCGTCCAATGCCGCCGCAAAGAATTCCGCCGCAGAATAGCTGCTGCCGTTGATTAGGACTGCCATAGGCATATCCAGACAACTTTCATCCGACTCATCCACTGTTTCTGTACCGTCATAGGTTTGACTGCGGAACACAACGCCCTCAGGCAGAAGATAATCCAAAATTTTTACCAACTCGGTTTTATATCCTCCCGGATTAAAGCGAACATCAAAAATCAAAGAACGGGCACCCTGTTCTATCAGCGATTCCACCGCAGTCAGCGTTTCATCCGCGCAACGCTCGTCAAAATTGTTGATCCGGACAAGCCCGATGCCACCTTCCAACAGTTCCCCCTTAGCGACCGTTACCCGGATCAGCTTGCGTTCCACAGTATAGGCGATCGTTTCCTCGTTCCGCAGCACTGTAATCTCCACCGTGGTATTTGCCTCACCCCGAATCCGGTTTCGGATTTCATCCATCCCCATTTCCGGAACAGATTGTCCATCTACCGCAATAAGAATATCCCCAATCTGAATCCCTGCCTCAGCCGCACCGCCGGCAGGCTCAAGTTGCATAACCCTGACTCCACGCTCCTCCATTTGGGTATCTACTGTAAGACCAATACCCACATAGGCATTATTCATCTGCTCCATGTGTGCCTCATAGGAATCTGCCGGGATATAGTAGCTCCATTGGTCTCCCAAAGATGCCACCATTGCCGATGCTGCCGCATCCTCCATTGCCGTCTGATCCGCCTGTCCGATAAAGCGTTCCTGAATCAATGCCTGTAATTGCTCCAACTTGGAATCCCCGCTACCGGCAAACAACAGGAAGGTAATCCACGATGCTGCCGCCGCTACCAAAAGATAGCTTGCGGTTTTGGTCAAAAAATCCAGAATTTTGCTTCTTTTGTTCAATTTCTTCACCTCAGATAAGAGAACTTTTCCCACAGCCCGGTTTGGGCTGTGGGACAGTGGGATCAAATATTGATATAATTTGCAGGGTTTACGTGCTGACCGTTATACATAACGGAAAAGTGCAGGTGTGCGCCTGTGGATGTACCGGTGGAACCCACATAGCCAATGACCTGCCCGGCAGAAACCTGGTCGCCGGGAGACACGATATAGTGGGTCATGTGCAGATATTTGGACTCAAAACCGTCCTGATGATCCACTACTACGTAGTAGCCGGAGGAAGAATCGTATGTGGTTCTGGAAACAACGCCGGAACGGGTTGCCACAATGGGTGTTCCACTGGGAGCAGCAAGGTCCACACCATAGTGGAACCGCCAGTCGCCGTAAACCGGGTGCACACGCCAGCCGAAGGGGCTGGAGAATCTTGTATAATTACAGGGGATCAGCCAGGTAAGACCGCCCACGATGTTGGCATCGCCGGCAGATCCACCGGAGGGTCTGGATGCTGTCGTGGGAGGAACAGAAGTGGATAGCCATTGCTGATACTTTGCATCATCATAGGCATCCTGTGCGTCCTCGATGTCCCCTTCCAGCTTGCCCGCCTCATGCTCTGCCGCATCCAACAGTGCCTGATACTCCGCACCGGTAGCAACCAGGTCTGCCAGAAGCTTATCCGCCTCGGCGCGCTTTGCCTCCTGCTTTTTTTGAGATTCCGCCAATTCTGCCTTGGATGCCTCCAAAGCTGCTTTTTCTGTCTCCATAGCGGCCTTGGCTTCGGCAACTTCCTGTGCAGCCGCGCTCATTTCTTTCAAACGCCTCTGGTCAGAGGCTGCAATTTCCTCCACCATGTTCAGACGATCCAAAAGATCAGCAAAGTCGTGTGCTTTAAACAGCACAGACCAGTAAGATAAACTGCCGTCCTCTTCCATAGCCCGAATACGTTCCTTGTTCTTCTCGTTGAGTTCCGCCAATCGGGCTTCCGCTTCGTCCAGCTCCACCTGCTTATCGGCAATCAAAAGACCGTATGCAGAAATCTGTTCATTAAGGTTTGCCGTCTGCTCATGGAGCATAAAGATTTCCTGATCGATCGTGTTTTTCTGAGCCACAATGGCCTCCATATCGCTCAGGTTATCGGAAAGCTGACCTTCCAGTTCGCTGATCTGAGAATCAATTTTTTCTTTATCCTCTTTCAGCGCATTTAACTGCTCTTGCAGCTCGCTGAGGCTGGCGGCATCTGCCGCGCCGGGCAGAACGCCCACCACAAGACCGGCCACCATAATAAACGCAAGAATCCCCGCAAGAATGGAAATCCATAGTTTTCTGTTTCTCATTATAGACTCCTTTGTATGTCCATAAACTTATACATCCATAAACTTCCGGATGGAAGTCCAGCTACCTACAACACCCACAAAGAGCCCTGCCGCAGCAAAGGTAGCAATCATGGGCAGTAGAAGTTCGCCGAAGGGTACAAAGCTAAACAGCTTCAAAGTATCCACTGCCTGAAGCCGCATCACCAGAGCATCGTACATCAGCCACTCCAGGAAGAACGCCAGCGCGGCACCGACCATACCCAGAGCAAAACCTTCCACCACGAAAGGCAAACGGATAAATCCGTTGGTGGCACCCACCATTTTCATAATGGCGATCTCGTCCCGGCGGTCGTACATAGCCAACTTGACTGTGTTGGAAATAATCAGCAGGCTTACCACAAGAAGCACCGCGATCACCGCCAGAGAAGCAATATGCAGAACATCCTGCAAAGTTGCGAACCCCTCTGCCAACTCGTATGCTGCATTGATCTTCGCCACACCAGCAATGGCAGAAATAGAAGCCACCGTTTCCTCAATCAGTGTATTATCCATCAGCGTTACCACAAACCGATGGCGCAGATCACTTGCCTCCACGCCGGAGAACGCCTCGTCATCCTGATGGTCGGCAACGAAGTTATCCAGTGCCTCCTCCCGGGAAACAAACACGGCATTTTGTACATTGGCAATCTGATTAATCTGGGTGCCCACGCTTTTTGCCTCCGCATCCGGCAAGGCACTGTCGATATATACCAGAATCTCATTTGTTTTGTTCAAGTCCTCCACCATGATATTTACGTTATAGATCAAGCTGGAGAAGCTGCCCACAATCAGCAGGCACGCCACCGTTACGCACACAGCAGCAAAGGACATGAATCCGTGCAGAAAAATACCACGGATGCCCTCTTTCATCAAATATCCAAGATTATTGATCTTCATAGCTGTAATAACCATCCATTCCATCACTGACGACTACGCCCTCGTCCAGCACAATCACGCGCTTTCCGAACCGTTCCACCAGGTCTTTTTCGTGGGTAACTACCAGGATGGTCGTCCCCAAATTGTTAATTTCCTGCAACAGACTCATGATTTCCAGAGAACGGGCAGGGTCCAAATTACCGGTAGGCTCGTCAGCAATAATGGTAGACGGATTGTTCACCAGTGCTCTTGCAATGGCAAGTCGCTGCTGCTCACCACCGGATAGCTCATTGGGATGACGGCGGCTCTTGGTCTCCAGTCCTACCAATTCCAGCACATACGGAACACGCTCCCGGATCTCATTTTCCCGGGCACCGATCACCCGCATAGCAAAAGCCACATTGTCATAGACCGTCTTTGTCTCGATCAACCGGAAATCCTGGAACACAACACCTACCGTGCGGCGCAGGTAAGGGATCTCACGCTTACGGATACGCTCAAGGGAATAACCGTTAACATGGACCGAGCCGGTGGTGGGCTTCAGCTCACCGGTAATCAGCTTGATAATGGTAGACTTACCGGAACCGGAGGGCCCTACCAAAAAGGCAAACTCCCCGTCCTCAATTTGCAGGTCCACACCCCGGAGTGCCTGCGTTCCCACCGAATAGGACTTTGTAACGTCAGAAAATTCAATCATATTACATCTTACTCCAAATTTTATGTGTAACTAATTGTAACACATTGTAAACTGCCTTGTCAACATAACGCCTGTCAAAAAAACTTGGCATAATTACCAAAGAATGGCTTCCTTTTTTGGCACCCCCCAAAACACAAAATTGGACCGCACAGTTGTGTGCGGTCCAAAATCTGTGTACTATCAACGGCTTTCCCGGGAGGAAAGGTATTTACGAACCATCAATGCCACCTTGAAAACGATAGCATGGTCAAACTGCCGCAGATCCAGACCGGTAAGTTTTTTGATCTTTTCCAAACGATATACCAAGGTATTGCGGTGGACAAACAGTTTCCGGGAAGTCTCAGAAACATTCAAATTGTTCTCAAAGAATTTATTGATGGTAAACAGGGTCTCCTGATCCAAGGAGTCAATAGAGTTTTTCTTAAACACCTCAGTCAGAAAGATTTCACAAAGGGTAGTAGGCAGTTGATAAATCAGTCTGCCGATTCCCAGATTTTCATAATTGATAATGCTCTTTTCTGTATCAAAAACCTTACCTACATCAATGGCTGTCTGTGCTTCCTTGTAAGCATCTGCCAGCTCACGCAGGTGGGACACTACGGTACCAATGCCGATCACGGTCTTAACAAACAACTCGTTTCGCAGGATATCTTCCATACCCTTAGCGATCCGCTCCAATTCCTCTCCAGTGGGCTCGTCGGCAAGCTGCTTGATCACGGCAATATCCGTTTCGTTAATGCTGATGACAAAATCCTGAAGCTTATCCGGGAACATACTGGAAAGTACATCCACAGATGCCACATCGCCGTGTCCTAACTGCCGCACAAGGAATACTGCCCTGGGCGCATCTGTGGCAAAATGCAGCTCCTTTGCCCGGATGTAAATATCCCCCGGAAGGATATTATCCATAATTATGTTCTTGACAAACGTACCACGGTCGTGCTTTTCTTCATAAAAGATCTTTGCATCATTCAGCGCAATGTAAGCCAGGTTGCAGTACACCTTTGCCTGCTCATCATCTCCGGTGCAGAACACCGCATACTCAAACAAATTGGTGTTACTCACAATGGCGCGGAACGTCTTCTGGCCAAAGGTGATGGTAGAATCTGCCGTACCTACAACACGCAGGGCTGCATCCGGCCAACGCTCACCGAGCAGACCGGCATCGGTACAGGAGATCACGCAGCCATCGGTATCAATTACGCCAAGGGTACGGTCGACAGCACTTTTGAGCTGTACGATCACGCTTTGGAAAACACTGTTGGACATTCTTGTGGGCCTCCTTAGTAAATTGCACAAACTGCACAACTTATAAATCTGCCCTATTATTATATAATTGTTTTGCACATTTTGCAAGTAGTTTTTGACATTTTGTTGCAAAAAGCCTGCTCATTTTTAGTTAAAATACCGACAACCAATAGAAACGTGTCAAAACACCGCTCTTTTTTTGTTTAAAAATTTTTATTTTAATCGTCATTTTAACAGAAACTTCTCTTCTTCTTGGGTAATTTGCCGAACTTTGCCTCTGGCAAGCCCCTCCAAGGTCAGACCTCCTTCAGCGCGGCGTTCCAGATATTCCACTGTCATCCCCCGGGACGCCATCATCCGGCGTACCTGATGGTATTTCCCTTCGCATACGGTAACACAACTCTCCCCTTCCCCTATCGGCTCCAGCTTTGCCGGCAGGCATACCGTTCCATCCCGCAAAGTAAGCCCCTGGGCAAATGCTGCCACATCCTCCGGACCTGCAGTTCCGGTATGGCGGGCGTAGTAGACCTTGGGAACCTCTTTTTTCGGACTAATCAGCCTGTGCAGCAAATCTCCGTCATTGGTGAACAGCAGGAGTCCCTCTGTTTGCTTATCCAGTCTGCCCACAGGCTTCAGCCCACGGTTCTGGAGCTCCGGAGGTAACAGTTCCATCACAGTCCTTTCCCGGGCATCCTCGGTAGCCGTAACAAATCCGGCAGGCTTATTCAGCATGACCACCAAACGACCGGCGGTCCGTAAACATTCCCCATCCAAGCATATCTGCTGTCCGTCGGGATCTATCTTCATACTGCCATCACAGGCGCAAACTCCGTCAACGGTTACTCTGCCCCCTTTGAGCATATTCTTCACCTGACTGCGGGTCCCTGCACCACAATCGCACAAGAATTTGTCCAATCTCTGCATAGCTTGTGTTCTACCTTTCTGTATTCCGGAATAGGCTGTAATGCCAATATAAAACAGGAGGGATATTCCATGATGGTTATGACCGCCAAGGTCGATATGAAAAAAATCGCCATTGTTTTAGCCGCTGTAGTCGGTGTTATTCTGGCGATCATTCTGCTGTTTGGTGGCGGAAGCGAATCTGCACCCACCGCCGCCCCAGCCGTTTCCAACAACGACAGTCGCGTCCAGTTCCTAACCAACTACGGTTGGGAAGTAAGCACATCTCCCACGGAATCCAGCCAAGTCAAGATTCCCGAAGAGCAGACCGCCGTTTACGAACGCTACAACGCACTGCAAAAGAGCCAGGGGTATGACCTGAGCCAGTACGCAGGCAAGACCGTAATGCGGTATGTATATAAGGTTAATAACTTCCCCGGTGCCACCGAGCCGGTCTACGCCACACTGCTGGTATACAAAAACCAGGTCATCGGCGGAGACATCACCAACACCGCCGCCAAGGGGGTCATTCAGGGATTCAAGAAGCAGGCGAATGCATCTACCGCACCCACAGAATCTTCTGCGCCCACGGAAAGCTCTGTCCCGGCAGAATCCAAAGCCCCTGCCGCATAATTCCTGTTTATCGGTGAGATTGTTCCTTAGAAATCGTAGGGGCGACCATTGGTCGTCCGTTGCGGACGTGCAATGCACGCCCCTACAAATAGGATAATCAAACGCACCGATAAATTGGAATTTATCATTAGTTTAACACAATACCCTTGGGTTGACAAGGGCGGGTAAATATGTTATCCTTTAGCCAAAGTTCATATCTTCAGGGCAGGGTGTGATTCCCGACCGGCGGTGGGCAAGCTCTGAAAGCATATTATCAAATGGACAGCAAGAAGTTTGGGTGCAGATGAAACTTCAAAATCGAGGAATACCGATGTGTATTGTGAGATTTTGACAGTGCACAGCTGCGCGCAAAGAGCTGCTGTTCCATTGAGAAGATGCTTTTAGAGATTGCCCGAGAGTCCGCGAGCACTTTTGTGTTGAATCGGTGCAATTCCGATACCGACAGTACAGTCTGGATGGAAGAAGAATTTTGCAGCATTGCTGTATCCTTACGCCCTGGGAATACCCAGGGCGAATTTTTTTGTGAGGTAATAACTATGCGAACCAAATCCGAGACCCTTCGTAAAATGGTGTTAATGGCCCTTTTGGCAGCCATTGCTTATTTGATCGTTACATTTGTCCGAATTCCTGTAGTAATGTTCTTAAAGTACGAGCCGAAGGATGTGGTAATCACCATCGGCGGATTCCTGCTGGGTCCCATGGCAAGCTTCATTATCTCCGCTATTGTTTCTCTGGTGGAAATGGTTTCGATCAGCGACACCGGTCCCATTGGGTGTCTGATGAATCTGATCTCAACCTGCAGCTTTGCCTGTGTGGCATCCCTGGTTTACAAGAAGAAGCACACTCTGAACGGTGCGATTACGGGTCTTTTTGCCGGTTCTTTGTCCATGGTGGCAGTTATGCTGCTTTGGAACTGGCTAATCACGCCTTTGTATCTGGGCGCAACACGAGAGGCTGTGGAAGCAATGCTGATCCCGGTATTTCTCCCCTTTAACACATTAAAAGCCGGTCTTAACAGCGCGCTGGTTCTGGGTCTTTACAAACCTCTGACCACTGCGCTGCGGAAAACAAAGCTTCTGCCGGATACCACCAAGACCGGCGGCAGCGCAAAAATCGGAATATATCTGTTTGCCGCATTCCTACTGGCTGCTTGTGTCCTGTTTCTTTTGGTGCTGCAAGGCAAGTTATAATCGAACCGGACTTCGCAATTCATGCGAAGTCCGGCATTTTTATTCTTCTGTTTCTTCCACAGGGGGGGCTTGTTCTTCCAGCTTCTGTACCGGTACTTCGATCTTTCTGGGAGGCATTCCCCGATCCTTTTTGCGGCAGGCAAACACAAAAAACGGCATGGTAATGGAGAAGAAAATAGACAAAACCAAGAACATTGCCGCGTTATTGGGATCACAGGACGCATACAAATCGTATAGTGCAATGTACTGGAATACTACAGCGACCACAGAAATCACCAAAATGGTCAGATACCCCAACAGTGCCACAGCAAGGGACGCCCCAAGGAGCATCTCTCCTGCATCCATGGCAGCAGCCTCTGCAATGGCCGAGGCAAAAATCATAACACAAACACAGAGCAGCAGAAGCAGCATCGCCGCAGTCAATCCAACCAACACCTTCCGGCGGTTGCGAACCTTTCCCTTTGCCACAAACTGATACTGATCGGAAATACTGCCCAAAATCCACATATTGCCCACAGGCAGCCAACTCAGCCAGGGGTGTCGGATCCCGCGCCGTTTGGCAATGGTGTACATACTCACCGACTGCAATACATAACTGATAACCCCCAGCCCCAACAGAAGCAGGTAGAACAACAGAAGGAATACCAGCACAAAGCCGACCGCCCCCTCTATGGCAGGTTCCGTATAACTATAATCGTAAGTATAGGGAAATTCCATAGTATGTACCTCCTTTCTATGATACATATTCAATATAGCACAAATCATGCCTGTTGGCAAGAAAAAGCACGGTGCCTTTTTTGACACCGTGCTATGGTCATTTATTTTGCCTTTTTCTCTTCTTTAAGGGCATTTTGCATGGTCTTGTAGTTCAAATAGGCTTCTGTTTTCTTCCACTTCTTCTTGCCCAGGAACCACATAACCGCCGCACCGGCAAACAGTACCCATGCCACCGCCATAACAACGCAGGCAATGATAACGATGGGCAGAGTCTTTGCCTTGATCTGGGTGTCGGGTCCGATACCGTTCATAGCAGAGGAATTTGCCAGAGCATACAGATTGTGGTGGCAAGCCTTACGCATAGCGGTTACAATCACAGGGTCATTTTCGTACCCGGGAAGCTCGTTGACAATGTTAGGCAGCATTGCATCGTAGGTGGTGGTGCCCGCCAGAACACCGTCAGCACCGGTAACCATGGGGGTTATAACATTGTCCGTGATAGACATACCGTTGTTGCCCCACTCACCGCGCATGATATTGGTCATCAGGCCCTTGACACCGCCGGACCACACAGCACCCCAACGGGTGTAGGCGGTCATAACGCCGTTGGCGTTGCCTTCCTCGAAGGCAGCCTGGTAGGCCTTCAGATAGATCTCACGGGCAGCCTGCTCATTGACCCATACACCCAGGCCGATACGGTCCTGCTCAGAGTCGTTCAGTGCAAAGTGCTTGATTACAACATCAACGCCCTTTTCCTGGATTCCCTTGACCTCAGCAGCACAAATAGCACCGGACAGGAATCCATCCTCGGAATAGTACTCAAAGTTACGGCCACCATAAGGCATACGGTGCATGTTAGCACCGGGACCATACAAGCAGGAAACGTCTGCCGCAAGGCAGTCATTACCGATCAGATTGCCCACCTGATACATCAGCTCTGTATTAAAGGTAGCAGCCATCACATCCTCAGAGGTGAAGGCAGTGGTTTCCACGCCCAAAGCAGAGCCAAACAATGCAACAGTCAAACCCTGGGGACCATTCTCGTCCCGGGAGCCGGGCGCATGGACGGACGCAGCAGGCATTCTCCAGTGGAAGCTGTCGCCGATCAGCGCAACCATTTCATCGTAGGTAAGCTGGTCCAAAAGCTGCTCCCACTTAGGATCGTCAAAGTCCAGACCGATCATCTCCACCAGCTTGAGGCCATTCTTGGCACCCATGGTGGGCATTTCCACAGCCTCATAGTCGGCAGCATCATAACGGATCTGTTGCAGATCTGCGATCAGCATATCTGTCAGCTTCAAAACGATCTGCTCATCGGAAGGATAGGTGCCCTCCCAATCATTCCGGGACAGCCAGGTAATATTCTGGCCCTCGGTGCCCTCATACAAGTTGGGATCCGCCAGAGAAAGCTGGTTGGTAATGGCAGTTCCGTTGGCAGAAACCGCATAGGTCTTGTCATCCAGAGCTGTCTCGGTGTGCTTGTAGGTCAGTGCGGCATTGCCATCGGCATCCATGCGACCCTCTGTACTTTCCACCGTAAAGCCCTTGGCTGCCAAAACATTGTTCACAGCGTTGTGAGAATCGGTAGCTACCGTCAGATAGTAATCGCCTGCCTCCAGGATATAGGTACCCTTGCCATAGGTATCAAAGGAGGCCAGATCCCGTTTATCCACATAAACGGTAACATCCTCGGATGCGCCGGCAGCCAGAACACCGGTCTTGCCGAATCCGATAAGCTGAACAGCAGCCTTTTCTACCTTATTTTCTTTGTCGTAGTCGGTGTAGGGAGACTGGGCATATATCTGCACGGTCTCCTTGCCTGCAACTTCGCCGTTGTTGGTAACCTTCACGGTAACCTCGAACTGATCTGTCTCGGCATTGTAATTAACAGTCATATCGCTGTAACTGAAAGAGGTGTAGCTCAGACCGTGGCCGAAGGGGAACGCAACATCGTCGCCGTAGGCATAAGTGCCGGCATTGCCGGTACCCATAACAAAGTCCTCATAACGGGTCTCATAGTATTTGTAACCAACATAGATACCTTCCTGATAGATCAGATAGGTCTCTGCATAATTGGGGATATTCTTTCCGTCGTAGCCTTCATAGGTAACGGGAACCGCGTTCTTCATAGCAGGCGCGGAGAAGTTATCATAGCAGTAGGTATCTACCAGACTGCCGGAAGGATTGACCTTGCCTGCCAGAATATCCGTAACTGCATTGGTACCGTAAGCGCCAACGCCGCCGATCCACAGACAGGCATCCACAGAATACGCGTTGTCCTTCAGGAAATCCACCTGCAGGGCGTTGGAGGTGTTGATCAGCACGATAATAGACTTCACCTTGCCGTCTGCCTTCATCTGAGCAGCACCCTCCAGCATGGATCTTTCGTTCTCGTCCAGTGCCAGATAGTTGGTCTCCCCTGCCTTAGCACCCTTGGCATCGGCACCTTCACCGCCGATACGGGACAAAGTAACGATGATTGCATCGCCGTACTCGGCAATGGAGTTCTTTACATCGTCGGTGTAAACACTCCAGGGAGCTTCTCCGATATTAAAGGAGCCCAGCAATGCAGCAGACTCGCCCTCACCGTAATCCCGGGAGTACTTGGCACCTTCTCCGGTAAGATAGAAGTCCCACAGGGTGGGGTTGACTACCAGACCGGACTTTTCCAGTGCCACCTTCAGACTGTCCGCCTTGGAGGCATCCACATTTCCGGAGCCGGTGCCGCCGTAAACGACATTCACGGAGCTGGTGGACAGGGTGCTTACCTTCGCGCCCTCTGCCAGAGGCAGCGCGCCGTTGTTCATCAGCAGAGCCGCACCCTCAGCTTCTACCTGATAGCAGATGTCCTTGCCTGCTGCCAGACGTTCCTCATCGGTGTCAAAATCTTCCTCAAAATAGACGGCGTTGGGATCTTCGTCAATGACTTCCCAGAACTTGCCGCCCATCATTGCCGCCAAAGTATTATCGAACATCTTGGCAACAATACTCAGGGGTGTCATAATCAGCGCAACCACCAGGAAAAAGATACCCAGACTCTTCCACAGGGTTACTGTGCGGAGTTTGGCCTTTTTGCTGGCCTTTTTCAGTTGCTTCAATTCCGCTTTTCTTTCGTCCATAATCATCCTCATTTCTGTGCTTTGCACATGGATTCGACAAGCCGTTTGCACAGGATTGCCGATCAGTATTGGGAACGATTTTATTGTAGCACAGACCAGAAGTCAAATCAACCGCAATCAAGCCCTTTTTATGAAATGCACAAATTTTAACGTTCAAAATCGGTCATTTGGCACAAAAGACAGGAAAAGAACAAATTTTTCCAAATAGGAATCTAATTTCCACCGCAGCCGTATATTATCTCTTTTTTGCTGCATCCAAAAGGATAATCACAAGGGAGCTAATTGCCAGCAAAAAGGGATAGAACAGGAAGGAAATGATCTCAAACGCCGAGACACTTGCCCCCAGTGCCATTGCTGTGGATACCGCAATCAACATCTGTGCGCCGTATGGGATGACTCCCTGAAAAACGCAGGAGAAAGTATCCAGCAAGGATGCGGATTCTTTGGGCGTAACGCCATACTCCTCACTGATCTGCTTGGCAATAGGACCTGCCATAACGATAGCAACCGTATTATTGGCTGTGGCAATATCCATGGCACCTACCAGCAAACCAATCCCCAGCCGTCCGCCGACTCTGCCCCGGAAAACCTTGCGGATCAGTCGCAGCATAGCCTCAAAGCCACCATATTCCCTTATCAGGCCGCACATCGCCGCCACGAGGATCGTAACCAGAATTGTTTCAAACATACCGGAGGCACCGGAACCCATAGCACCCAGCAGTTCCAATATATCCGCGCTGCCGGTGGCTGCCGTGATAACCACACCGGATAAAATACCCACCAGCAAAACAGCGAACACATTGATACCCGCTACGCCCCCCGCAAGCACCAGCACATACGGCACTAGAAGCCAGAGGTTATATTCGGGGCATTGGATCTGCTCCACTCCTTTACTCGCCGACAGCACCAGAATCAACACCAGCGTGGCAAGGGCAGCCGGCAAAGCGATCCTGAAATTGGTGCGGAATTTATCCTTCATGGCACAACCTTGGGTATTGCAGGCAGCGATTGTTGTATCGGAGATAAAAGAAAGGTTGTCTCCAAACATAGCACCTCCCATAACTGACCCGATACAAAGCGGCAGTGAGAAACCGGATACATTGGCTACAGCCACCGCAATCGGTGTAATCAGTGTGATGGTGCCAACGCTGGTCCCCATGGCAATAGACACAAAGCAGGCTGCCACAAACAGCACCGCCACCGCCATCCACGGGGGTGTAACCGACAGCATAAAATAAGCCACGGCCTCCGCACTGTCCCGACCGGTAACACCCACAAAAACGCCGGAAAATAAGAAAATCAAAATCATTGTCATGATATTCTTATCTCCCACGCCCTGCGCCATTACTTCCAGTTTCTTCTCAAAGTCCAGTGCTCGATTCTGTAGGCAGGCTACCAGCAGTGCTGCCAAAAATACCACAACAATGGGTATGCTGTAAAAACCCATTTCAATGCCAATTCCATACTCAAACACCAGACCCAGGCCCAGATACAATACCAAAAAAACGCCAACCGGCAGCAGAGCTATCGCTCTGGACTGCGTCCTATTTTCCGTATCCATACAGCAATCCTCTTTTCTTGCAAAATCTTCCCTATTTTAATGTATCTTTTCATTTTCGTCAACTCCCTCTCACAGAAACCGTCCACAGCCACGAAAGAACACCGCACTCCATCTTTTGTATTTCCCAAAGCGTAAAAAAGCAGACACCCCGAAAGGTATCTGCTTTCTTGGTGAACCAAGTGTTTCCTTTTTCGAACTTATTTCAATTTTGGCATCGTCGAACCCTATCAAGCCCTCCGACTCAAAAGCGTCAAATATTAATCTTAACCCGTGTCTTTTTGCCCTTGCCGTTTCGTCGCCGTCGTCATTATCAAACACATATACCTTTTCAATAAAGGCATCGCAGAACACTTTTTTTAGTTCAATAGGATTTTCGCCGTGTTTAACATACGACTGCATTATGACTCTTGTGCAAGAAAGTTTTGCCTTTATTTCTTCAAGTGTCAGTTTCCGCATTTCTTTAATCGCCTTAATTGGGCAGCTATTATTTCGTTGTTAATAATGGTCGCGATTGCTGTAATAAGTGCTATTACAAACAAAGCTATTTGCGAAGAACTCCAAACAGATCACAAGAGCAAAAAAGTGCATAAATGGATCGAAACAATTAAGAAGCATTCTGGGATAGCCGGATACACTGGCATAATTGTTCTTGTGGTTTCTTTCCTTGTAAACATATTCAAGCTTGCAAACAAATAGGTAACGCTAAGGGGCTGTAGCATAGATCGCTACAGCCCCACGTTTCTTGTATTAGCATGATTCTTATAACATATACCCTAATGAATCAATCTGTATAACAGGCAGAAAAGGCGGGTCGCATTTTCTCAATGCTGCCTCTACTCAAACCATACTCACTTGCTAAACGTTCCCAGTTGTCTCTGACGATTGTGGATATCTCAGCAACAATCTTTTCTGCTTCTTTCCGTGAGATTCCATAATACTGGGCGGTCTCAGTTGCCAGATCAAAGGAGATCGTACTCTCATTCTCGCTGACGTTTAGGGCCAGATCTTCACCATAAGAAACCGGGTTCACGTCATACAAGGGAGACAACCGCCAACCAGTCTGGGTAAGGATAAATCCGTGATTACGCAAGTGGTCGTCAGTATTAGATATTGCCATGTTGAACACGATTCGTTTCCACAACTCCACCAGATCCGTTTTCGGAGCTGCACCGTTGGACTTGAGGAATGATACTAATTCCAGATAGCTGGTGCCATCATCGGCGAATGCGCCATCGACCTTACCCAACATCGTCATGGCAGATGCAAAATGGATCCGGCGATCACCATCCCGGTCAAACCGCTTAACCAGGAAGGTGCTACCCAGTTTTGAGAATGTTTCCAGACAGGATTCCGGAACATTCAGGCCACACATTTTAGCAAGATCGTGGACAACCTTCTCCCATGCACCTGTGTTGCTATCATCGTGCTTGGAGGGAAACTTGGCAATCCAAAGTGAACCGTCCACCGCCTGTACTGTTGCTTTCGGTCTGGCACCACCTAGAGAGGAGCCAGGGCGGATCAGTTGCCTCAACCACTTTTCTTCAAGTGTATTCTCGTCCTTTTCAAACTGCCGGGAGGCTTCCTCCAGAGCCCTTAGGGTTGCCCATGGTGGAGCTGCCGTTTCTTTATCTTCGGACAGGAACGAACCTCCATCTTCCAGAGAAAACCGGATCGCTCCCATACGAGTTTCATCGTACACACCCAGCAGATAATCGCTATCCAGCAGTTTCCTCGGCTTGCGGCCTTCCTTATCAGCTAGAAACTTTTCTCTGCGCTACATCAGTACACGACCCCACCGATCCGGGGAGGAGTCAGCAAAGAGACCAAAGGTATTTTGGTTGATGGGATACTGGCGTCCTTTGTATAAAGCTAGATCCGGATCTAGAATGTAGGCAAACCGATTTGTAGTTAGCCAGGTCTCATCATACTCAAATGCGTAATGCTCGCTAGCTCGACCTTGTTCTACATAGAGCATTCCTAGTTTGACAGGGACCTCACTGCTCCAGTTTTCATATACATAGATCGTCTTTGCCATACTCATTCTCCCTTCTTCGGAGCTCTGCGCCTTGTGGGCAATTCCAAATCCTGCAGTTTTCTGCCAAGCTCATCATCCTTGGCGACCAAGAGCAGATCCTTGTCCATACCATTTAATGCGTGCAGCACTGCAGCATAGCTACCGATAGCAACGGACGGACTGCCCTTTTCAATATTGCTCAAAGTCATACGACTGATCCCAGCGCGCTCCGCTACCAGTTCAGCAGATAAATGCCGCCGCAGCCGTGCCAGTCGAATCTGTTCACCCATTTGATTTAATAGTTCCTGCGTCTGCGGCAGAATTACCGTAGATTTCTTGCTCATAGCAATCACCTCTTAATGTATATTATTATAATCAGAAACATATGTAAACGTCAATTTTTATTTACATTATTTATGAAATCTGCACTTTGGGCAAACGCATACAGCAAAAAAGAATTTATTTTTTTTGCTTATTATGCTATAATGAGCAAAAATATCAAAGGGGCAAAACTATGCAAGGAAACAAACATCTGCAAAAGGCATGGAAAAAAATACCCTTTGCCATTATAGGGATCATGTCTGTTTTGGCCGTTATGTTACTGCTTTTATGGGGCAATATAACAAACAGCCAGCAGTCCATTCCGGCCTTGTATCCCGATATCTACTTTTCCGGTGAGTATAGGCTGGCTGACGGACCGTGGAATACGGTTAAAGCCGGGCAGCACATTCCTGCTACCAAGGGAGATGTGACGCTGCGAGGCCAATTTCATATGGTCGCTCCCGATGGAGAGTATATCGGTGTTGCAGGGGAAGGTGTACTCCTGGCCTTTTACCTGAATCACATCTATCTGACTGTGGAGGAGGAGGGACAGGAGCCTCACAATATGGATATTGAGTCCCCTTACGCTGGTGAAGGTATGTGCGGCAAGCTTAGCATCGGCTATGAGTTGTTGACCGATCAGCCGCTTACCTTGACCTTCCACAATCCTCATGTTTTCGGCAACGATAAAGCAATCGACATGTTTCTGGAGGAACTGTCGGTATACGGCAGCCTGTCCTACGAAAAAGATTTTATGAACCGGGGCGCCTTGGAGAGAAATGCAGGCCTGGGATTTATGGTCGTCGCGTTCGTGCTACTGGGTACGGCTCTGTTTTCTGCACTGCTCCATACGGAGGGAAGCGGCAAAATGGGGCTCATCGGTATGTCCATTTTGTTTGCCGGCGGCTATTTTGTTTGTGGAGCAAAGGGCGCGTTCTTCTGGAGCGAGTCTGTTATTGGAAACACTACCATTTTAGGCATTTGTATGATGCTGTATACGTTCTGCGTCTGTGCGCTAATCGCCTCTGTGCTTGGACCCAAGCAAAAAAAAACAGGTATCGGTGCTACAATATTTGCAGGGATATCCTGTATGGTAATGGCTGCGCTTTGTCTTGCGACCAATATCCGCTTCTATGATACCTGGCGCTGGTGGACAGTGACCCAGAGCGCCGCAAATGTGGTTCTTTTGGTGTGTCTGGTGCTGGATTCCCTGGGAGCCAAATTCGTAAGAAAGATCAGAAATATTGGCGCCGGGATCCTGCTGTGCGGCATGGAAGCAGATTTTTTGGGCACAGCTTTAGGCTGGTGGCAAGGCGGTTTCATCTGCCGTTATATTTTTCTGGGACTGTTTGCCATTGCAATCGTTCTGGCCTGGCAGATCATTCCCCGCAACATCAATGCTGCCAGAAAGGCCAAGAAAATGGAGGCAGAGCAAAAGCTGATCCGGGCACAGCTGCAGGAAAATCGCATTGCCATTATGATCAGCCAGATCCAACCCCACTTTATATACAATACGCTGGGTACGATCCAGCAGCTTTGCAAGGAGGATCCGGAGCAAGCAGCAAGGCTGGTTCAAAACTTCAGCGTGTATTTGCGGGGTAATTTCAGCGAGCTTGATAACACAGTGCCCATCCGCTTTGCCAAGGAGTTGGAGCATGTACGCTGCTATACCGAAATTGAATTGATACGATTCCCGGATATGACGGTACGTTATGATATTCAGACGGAAGAATTTTTGCTGCCGGCGCTAACTGTGCAGCCTCTGGTAGAAAACGCCATCAAGCACGGCCTTATGGGCTTGGAGGAGGGGGGCACAGTAACAATTTCTGCGTACGAAAAGCAGACCGATTATTACATTTGTGTATCCGATGACGGCATCGGTTTCGATGTGTCCGGTCTGACGGATACAAAAAAGCACATCGGCATCCGCAATGTGCGTGAGCGGTTGCAGGCTATGTGCGGCGGCAGCCTGACCATAGAAAGTCAGCCCGGAACAGGCACGCGTGTGCTGATCCGGATCCCAAAGGAGGGGAAAGAAAAATGATCGCGATTGCGGTAGACGACGAGCGCCCCATGCTGCAGGCGCTTGCTGAGGCGGTGGAAGCGTCGCCGGACATCCGTCAGCTACATACCTTCGGCTCTTGTGCCTCTGCGCTGGAATGGTTGGAGTGCAACGCCGCAAATGTGGCGTTTCTGGATATCAGTATGCGCGGCATGGGGGGTCTTGCTCTGGCGGAGAAAATCGGCCATCTGCAGCCTGCTTGCAAGATCGTATTCTGCACCGGTTACGAGCAGTATGCACTGGATGCGATTCAGCTGCGTTGCTCCGGCTATTTGATCAAACCCATCACCGCCCAGGCGGTACAAAAAGAACTGGATCACATCAAGAGACAGCCGATGAGTGACAAAAAACTGACAGTGAAATGCTTTGGTTCCTTTGAGGTGTTGTGTAACGGTCGAACGCTGACCTTTAAGCGCACAAAAGCCAAGGAATTGCTGGCGGTTCTGGTGGACCGCAATGGAGCGGGAATGACCGGAAAGCAGATCTGCGCGGTATTGTGGCCGGAGGATTCCGACGATTCTAAAAATATGGACTATTTCCGCCATTTGGTGCAGGATCTGCGTAACACGCTGGATGCAGTGGGTGCGGGCGATGTGCTATGCCATGAGCAATACCAGTATCGCATCGATCCAGCGCAAATCAACTGCGATTATCACAACTACTTGCAATACGGAACGCCGGCTTTTTTGGGGGAATATATGACCCAGTATAGCTGGGCGGAAGACACTTGTGGTTTGTTACAAAAATAATTTCATTTTCTTACGCAGCCAGGCATTGCCTGGCTGCGTTTTGTCATAGGTTTGTCATACCTTTTATGATAGTATTTGTCATATAATAGAATCATTATGGGGTTTTGTACCCAAAAATCAAAAAGAAGCCGATACAGGCGACGGCAGTTCTTTGTACGAAAGACCGTTTTGTAATAGAAATGGCCCCCAAAAAACTGCGGCGCGGGGATGCGTCCAAAGGAGACGATCACAGTGCATACCGCAGTTTAAGCTGCCTTATTCGATGCCTGAAACCATACTGAATCCCGGAGAGGAGAATGTCTATGAAAAGAATGAAAAGAACGATCTCGGTTTTGCTGCTGGCGTGCATGCTGCTTTCACTGCTGCCGCCCTGGCAAATCACTACCGCAGCGGAGGTGACACAGCGCTATGAGTTGGATACAGACGGTATCGATCCGGGCGCTACATACCTGATCGTCAATACGGCAAATGCAGGTAATGCCAATGCTCTACGGTTCTACTACAGCAGTTCCTGGAGCAACGACCTTCACAATCAGACTTTGAAGGTCAAGGCGGAAGATGGTGTTACTTTCATTGAGACAGGCTTTACCAATGAGGACGATTGCCAGTTCCAGTTTACTTCCTCCAGTACAGGCAGAATCACCCACGGTAACTATACTGTAGACCTGACAAGATCCAGATATGTCAGCGGCAACTCCGGCACCAATCTGACCTTTACCAGAGTTGGCAACGGCCAGTACCGTATCCACTACACCAGTGGAAGAACCACATACTATCTGCGCTACAGCAATTCCGACTGGAACCGCAGCGGTACTTCCTCCGGCGTTTATCTGTTTAAGCTGACAGAATATGCGGTGGGCTACGATGTGACATTCGACGGAAACGGCTACACGTCCGGCACATTGCCGACTGATGCAGCAAAACTTTCTGCCGGCACGGAATATGAGATTCCCGCTCCCAAGGATCTGCGGAAAGATATCGGCGAAGATACCTGGCTGTTCCGCTGCTGGAATACCGCAGCTGACGGCACCGGTACGGAGTACAATTCCGGTGATATCATTACCATCACAGAGGATCTGAAACTGTACGCCGAATGGTATCAGCAGACCAAGTTCACCGTTTCTATGATCACCTATATGGACGGTGTTGCAACAGATGTAGATAAGTTCGCCGGCTATGACAGATCTTTCTATGCAGTCTTAAATGGCGGTGACGGTACTTATATCACCCTGACCAAACGTGCAGAGGGTACATACAGCGCAAAAGTGACGGAAAACGGCACATATACCATCTATGCCATTACAAAAGACGGTAAATACGAGCCGGTCCACGGTCATACGGTGGTTATTTACAATCAGGACGGCACCACTGAATGTATGCACTACAGCCTTACCTACGATACAAATGGCGGTCAGTGGGCAGAGGGCGAAGAACCTGCTGCAGAAAAATATCACTTCGGCGAGACTGTGATCTCCTACGATAAGATCCCCACCAAGAAGGGCTACCGCTTCCAGGGCTGGATGGATCAGGACGGCGTTATGCGCCAGCCCGGTCATTTCATCACCGAGAACGCAGACAGAACGATGGTTCTGACCGCAGTTTGGGAAGATTTGATCGACGTTACCGTCAATGTGACCATCGACCATACCTACGGTGAGGGCTTTGACCAGGAGCAGCGCCGGCAGGATGCCAGCTTCACGTTGCTTCGCGTGGAAGATGGTGCAAACCTTCCTGTGGCGGAGAAGGTGCTGACCTCCTCGTATGATGCGACAAGAAATGTAACCACCTATCAGGTGGTATTTGCGGATTTGCCCAAGGGTGTTTACCATGTGTCAAGCTCCAAGAGTAATTACGAAACCACCATCACCTATGGCGATGATTTTACCGGCGACCAGACCATTGATGTGAATTTGAAATTCGCTCCTCAGAACAAGGATTTGTTCTTTGATGTGAAGGTCAACGGCAAAAAAGACCTGATGCCCAAGGCGGTGAACGTGAAGATATCCTACTGGGGCACCGACGATGAACAGGTTTTGGGTTGGCATATCATTTCCCAGCAGTTGGGCGACAATGCACCCGTTACCGTCACCATTGACGAAAACGGCGAGGGTACCGGTTATTTCCCGGTATGGAGATATTGGACAGACGGTGTCCATCCCTATTTCTACCGCGTAGAGGTCACCTCCTATGTCCTGCCTGATGGCAGCATCGTTCCCGCTACCTACAGCCAGGGAATCTACACGGCGGGCGGATCTCATTTCTATGAGGGTGTTGTAACCATTGTGGGAGAAGGCAGCAAACCCGATTATCCCGCAGGAAGCAACACCGATCTTTCCGGTGCTTACTTTGAAGGTGAGCAGCAGATGGGTCGCCCCCTGGTAACCGTTACGGTCAATCCCTATACGGTGACCTTTGATGCAGGCGACGGCAAGGTGAACGGAGAAGATTCCATCGTTCTGAATAATCAGTATCGCTATCCTGCGCTACACGATTATATTGCTGTTCCCAATGCCGCAGATCGGGTATTTTTGGGTTGGACAGACGAAAATGGAAATCCGGCAACGAACCTGGAAGGTCAGCTGCTGACAGGCAATGTAAAATATGTTGCCAAGTACAGTGAGAATATTACCATCTCCGGTACAGTATCGGCAGATGCCACCTACCAGCAGGATGGAAAGCCTGTATATATTAACGATGTTGACCGGGTAGATAAGGTTTGGGTCATCCTGCAGAAAAAGGTTGGCGATGTGTTTAACGATATCGATTCCTTCGCCGTCGAACTGGTCTATAAAACAAATGCAGAAGGTAAGTACACCATTGGTGAAGGAGTCTATACATTCGAAGACCTGCCCAACGACGGTACAGAGTATCGGATCTACCTGCCGGTACATAACTACGACGATACCTATGATAACGACGATAACAAGACCTTCTCCAAGGATGAGGCTGTAGCGAAGGTCGATATGTTCAGCAAAGAAGTCCAGGTAGATGCCCACTTGGGCTTTGCTCCGGAAATCTATCAGCAGGAGATCCATGTGGATGCCTCCCAGATCAATCAGGGGCTGCGTCCCACCGGCGCGCTGGTGCAGATCCTGTACCGGGATATGGGCGATGTGCATCACTACCAGGTGATCTCTAAGCATACGGTAGAGCCCTTCGGTATTATGGTGGACCTGGATGGAACCAACGCCGTTGGAAGCAGCATCTACGATTTATGGAAGATGCATACCGATGGTACACCTTATGAGTACCAACTGCACATCTCTACAATGTACGGCAACGCTGTGCCCGGCGCATACGACCAAGACGGCATTCCCTACACCGAGAATAGTCCCTATACCGTGGTTTACGGTATTGCAAACAACTACCTGCAGCAGGACCTGATGAAGGGCGTTGTGCTGGAGGCTACATTGATACCAAAGCAGTACAATGTGCATCTGGACCTGAATCTGGAAGACGATCTCGATACCCCGGTGATCGGCCTGGATGACTACCTTGTGGATGACCCCACCGGCGCAGAAAAGTATGCTTTCAAGCATACCTGGAGCTTTGCAGAGGAGTTTACCGCCTACCCCTACCGGGAAGGCTATGTGTTCAGGGGCTGGAAAGATGTCGATACCGGTACCACATATAGCGGCGTCGTCCCCGTGGGCGATACCCTTGCAAGTGACATCACTCTGGTTGCCCAATGGGAGGAGATGTCCGGCACAGACTTTACTGTCCGTTACCTGGAGCTGAACACCAACAAGGTGCTTAAGGGCGCGACCATGGTCTCCGGCGCAGTTCAGGGCGAAAAGGTGAAGGCATCTTCCTATGCTGCCCAGATCGAAGGCTATGTCTACGCAGGCGCATTGGTGGACGATATCTATCTCAACAAGACAGAAAACCCTGAGATGGAAGTTACCAATAACCCCGTAAAGAACCTTTTGGTCATCTACTATCTGCCCGATGGCTCCGATGGCTACACCGAGCAGGTGGAAAGTAACCTGGAACTCGATAAAAATGCTGTGCTGGAAAATAACGGCACCTACACTATTACCCTGGATACCTACACCAAGGATAGTCCTATCACCACCCTGATCCAGCAGGATACGCCTCTGGACATCGTAATGGTTTTGGACCAATCCGGCTCTATGTATACCGGTAATGCCTTGGGCGACTTGAAGAGCGCTACTGAGAACTTTATCAACCTGATCGCAAATCACGGCAGGGAGAACGAAGTAGACCACCGGATCGCCATTGTAGGCTACGCAAGTGACCAGTACAGTGGTTATACCAACTATTCCTACCCCACAGCGGGCAAGGATGGCACCCAGTGGGTCAACACCGGTGTCTTCGACTCCAACGGCGTTTTCCACATTTACCCGGTTACCGGCTTTAACTACACAGCCTATACCGGACAGATCACCAGCACCGGTACTTATTACACATATGCAGACGGTGAGTATTTGCTGCTGACCCACCATGAAAGCTACCGCCATTTGATCACAGCTGAGGAAGCCCGTGTGGCATTCTTAGGTGGAACAACGGTCTATGGCTATGTGGAAGGACAGTTTGTGAAACTGACCAGAAATACCTCAGGTTTGTGGTTGTATGGCGATAAGCTGCTTTATTCCAATAAGGAATTCTTCACTTACCACACCAATGTATGGACCCATCGTCACGGTCTGGAACGCCGTGAGATCCACGCCTATGGCGTAGGTGATGCCTTCCATGTAGTAGGTGAGCACGAAGGTGTTTACACCCGTACCGAGACCCGTGAGGCAGATCCGCAGAAGAGCATCTATGTGGATGCCCTGGTGCCTGTCAGTGTTGGTGCATACGGCTCCGGCGCAGTAAACCCCGGCCTTCTGAAGAGTACCGGTAATATCGGCGCCAACGGCGAGACCTTCGTCAGCTACGGCATCGAAATGGCAAACAGCATTTTCGAAGCAAACCCCACGGATCCCACCGAGGGTCGTATTCGTATCATGGTCGTGTTTACCGACGGTAAGCCCGGCGATAGTTCCAACTTCGATGAGATCGAGTCCAATAATGCGTTGGCACAGTCCTACATTACCACCAACACCTATGGCGCAAAAGTCTACACCATTGGTCTGTACGGCGATTCTGTGGTGGCTGCAGAGAGCGACCAGGACTTCTTTATGAACGGTCTGTCCTCCAATTACCCCGATGCCCAAAAGATGGACGATGTGTGGCTTGGCGTTAATTACCTGCCTGCAACATCCGGATACACTCTGGATAACGGCGGTCCGTACTTTGTAAGCGTAGGCGGAAAGTACTACACCTTGGAAAGAAAGTCTGTATACCAAAACAAGGTGTACTACCTCCACTGGGGTTATACCAATGAAAGCGGCCAATTCGTATCCATTTACGAGGGTCTGGTTGCTGACGGCCAACCCGTGATCACTAATAGCATGGTTAACGGTCACACGATCTACAGACGGTATGGCGACGGCTATAAGCCCAAAGCGAGCGACGCCTACTATACAGTTGCCAAAGACCATAGCGAACTGGTAAAGTACTTCTCTGAAGTTGTGCAGAGCATTACCACTACTGTCACCAAAGAAATTGAGTTGTATAATGATACCATCCTGCGTGATATTATGGGTCAGGGCCTGGTGCTGACACCCGGCTCGGAAATCACTGCCTATAGATTGCCCGGTGTCTATGATTCTGTAACCAATACGGTTACCTGGGCTGCAGATAAGGAGAAAGAACAGGTGGCCTACCTGAAGATCCCGGAACATCCGAAAGACAAAGAGGTCTCTAAGGAAGTGTTCGACCTGAAGGATGAGGAAGGCAATATCCTTAAGGAAGGCGTGCCTTACATCAGCGTATACAATCTCCAGTCTGCTAACCCCACAGACCCCAACAACACGGAAGTGGCCTACCATCCCCATACGGTGGATGTGAGTGGCTACGATTTCACAGAATGGTATATCAGCGACACCCATACCCACGGCTATAAGATGATCGTCACCATCACCGGAATCGAGGCGCGGGACGATGTGCAGTGGGGCAAGAGTACCGCCACCAACAACGATCAGTCCGGTCTGTGGCTGCCTGCCGATGAGCACGGTAACCGCCAGCTTTTGCTGCCCTTCGATCAACCCACCACCATTTTCGTGGAGCGGGCTTATGTGCTGGACTACGGCAAGGAATTCCTTCTTTCCGGCTGGTACTTCGACGATGAGATCGCTGAGGACGGAACAACCGTCAATGAAGCAGATCCCGTGCACGTGGATTGCGACATCACAAACGGTATGAACTGGTTCGGAAAACCCAACACTGCTAATACCGTTGACGGCCCCTACGGCAATACCAAGTATGGCAATGTTCGCTTGACAGAGGACGGCCAGGTCTACTACAGTCCCACCTCTATGAACTGGGGCGGTTACGATCAGTTCTATGTATTCGGTAACACCTGGAGAAAGACGGTCAAGGCACAGGATGCCAACGAAAACGGCAATCTGTGGAATAAGGTTACAGTGATTCCCGCCAACAACATCTATTATGAAGATTCCTTCATAACCAAACCCAGCGATACCCAAAACGGTATTCAGGGCTTCACCTTCGACGGAGAATGGACGACGGTTGGCACGGATTCGGGCAATACAGAGACCCCTGAGCATCTGGAATCCGCTCCCTACGGTGATGTTCACGGCTGGACAGACTCCTTAGGCGACGATTATGCCTTCACCGACGGCTCTGCCCACGGCGCGTTCCCGGGCGGTTATACCGATGAGGAACGAAAGAATGGCGCGCGCGCGGAATTTACCTTCACCGGTACCGGCGTTGAGGTCTACACCAGAACCAATATGGAAGCCGGTTCCGTGATCGCAATTTTGAGCCGGATCACCAAGGGCGAAAACGGCACCCAGAATGTTACCCAGTACAGATCCTTGATGGTAGACAACCTATCAATGTCCGGCGAATACTATCATATCCCCACGGTTTCTTTCAAGGATCTGCCCTACGGTACTTACAGCCTGCAGCTGTTTGCCATGGCAACCAATGTGGCAACGGGAACGACCCGCTACCAGTACTACATCGACGGTGTCCGTATCCACAATCCCCTGGGCAATACCACCAACTATCAGAGCGATATTATCAAGGATGCCTATGGGCTGGAAAACAATGCGGTGTTTACGGAAATTCGTGACATTCTGTTGGAATACGGCGATTTCAACACCGGGTTGTCCGATGGCAAAGACAATAAGATGGGCGCTGTGTTCATCGACTGGATCCAGGAAGGTCAGGGAAGCGGCAACGATTCCACCGGCACAAAAGTGCCGACCTATGAATTGGGTACATTTAAGGACTACGGTCCTAAGAACGAGGTCTACCTGAGCGCAGGCCAGGCGATCGTTTTGAAGGTGGCTGAGGGCAATACCTACTACGTTGGTATGAAGAGCCTGACCGGCAAGCCGGTGAAGGCAAATCTCAGCGGCCTGGATATGGACGAGCCTACCACTATTGAACTGAGCCATACGACGGATATGTATTATCAGGTCACACCTGTGGGCGGTTACATCGTGATCCAGAACGGCAGCACAGACGAAGCCCTGCTGTCTTTGACCAATCTTCGTGCCACCAACCTGCAAAAGCCTGCGGCTAATGGCGGCGTTTTGCCGGTTTCAGCCCAGGAGGCAGTAGAGGTCGTAAGCGGCTTTGCAGAGTATCTGCTGGAGAAGCAGAATGAAGAGCAAATGAATCCCCAGCCCGACGAGCCGGAGGAAGAAGTGCCCTCTCCTGAGGAGCAGGCACAAGCAAATCAGCAGCATGCTGCTGCACTGTTTACCGCTGTTCGTCAGTGGCTTGAGACTACTTAAGGAGGCGAGGCTATGAAAGCAAATTACACAAAACCTTTGCTTGCAGTGGAAATGTTTTCTCTCGCCCAGTCTACAACACGGGATTGCGCTGACAGCCTTATGACCGAGCAGATAACCTTTAATGACATCAATACCTGCGTTTTGGATATGGGCGGCGGTTTTACCGTGTTTGTGGGAGGCGTCACCTGCAAATTTGATGGCGAGCAGATGGGATATGCTTGCTACAACAACCCCACCGAAGGAAATTATATTTTCCGATCTTAATACATCACACTTCACCCCCGCAGGCAAATCGCCTGCGGGGGCGTAAGGAAACTTTATGAAAAATTACTTCCTGACACTTGCGGGTTTGCGTACAGTGCTGCGCACACCTTATGAGATATCGATCTCAAAAAATCTGCGACCCTTTTTGTGTGAGGGTCATAAAGAAATCGACTGCACTATTGAGCTGCAGTCTTGTACTACACTGCCGGCTTTCTCAGAAAACGGCGTGTGGCACGGTTTTGAATACTATGACAGCACCGGGGATACTATGCGTATATTCCATTGCAAAGCCCCTGCTACTGCGGCTTTTGCTGTCACACAGCTTTATAAAAACGGGAATATAAAGATAGATATTTTGCAGGATGCCCTTTCCTATTTTGTGGGCACATCCGGAATCTTTAACCGTATAGGAATGGAAACACTGCTGTTGCAGCACCGTGGGTTGCTGCTGCACGCTTCATTAATAAAATATAAAAATAGAGCCATCGCTTTCTCCGGCCCGTCCGGTGTGGGTAAATCCACCCAGGCGGATATCTGGAAGGAATATCTTTCCGCAGAAATTATAAACGGTGACCGGGCAGTGTTGCGCAAAACTTCGGATGGCTGGTATGCTTATGGTTGCCCCTATGCCGGAACCTCCGGGATTTATAAGAACGATTGTGCGCCGCTGGCAGCGATCGTGCTGTTAGAGCAAGCCAAAGAAAATCATCTTCGCCGGCTGACAGAAACTGAAGCTTTTCGGCGTATTTACCAGGAACTTTCGGTACATCACTGGCAGAGGCACTTTGTGGCAAATGCGACAGACCTGTGCCTGCAGCTATTAGCGGAAACACCAATATACTTGCTGGAATGCCGTCCTGAGGAAAGTGCCGCAGAACTTGTAAAGAAAGGACTCTGTCTATGAACACCCTTCCCGTAGCGCCTACCGTAACAGAATATTTGTACCGGAAGGCAACTTCTGTGGGAATGCCTTTCAGCGGAACATTTGAACTGACACCGGTGTGCAATATGGATTGCAAAATGTGCTATGTTCGCCTGTCCCGGCAGGAGCAGGAGTCCAAATCGCCTCTTGCTGACGCAGAGCGTTGGCTGAAGCTGGCACAAGAAGCAAAGGATGCCGGTATGCTTTACTTGCTGCTGACGGGCGGCGAACCCTTTTTGCACCCCCAGTTTCGACAGATCATGGAAGGTCTGCATCAAATGGGACTTTTGATCTGCGTCAATTCCAACGGAACAATGATCGACGAAGATACAGTTGCCTGGCTGAAAAACTGCCCTCCGGTGCGGCTCAATATCAGCTTGTACGGCGCGTCTGACGAAACCTACGCGCAGTTGTGCGGTAATCCTATGGGTTTCACACAGACGTTCAACGCGATCCGCTTGTTAAAAGAAGCCGGGATTTCGGTGAAGCTGAACTGTAGTCTAACACCGTATAATGCGAAAGATCTGCCGAAAATGGTGGATATTGCAAAACAAAACGATTTGATATTGCAGGTGGCGACCTATATGTTCCCGCCTGTTCGCAAGGACGGGACATTGACCGGAAAAAACGACCGTTTCTCTCCTGAGGATGCGGCGTATTATATGGCTTATGCGGATTATTTAACCTTGGGCAAAGAACGGTTTTTGGCACAGGAGGGACAACTTCCGGAGCTGTTTGAACCGGAAGAAAATTGCGAAGGCGACGGTGTCCGTTGCCGTGCAGGAAAGTGCAGTTTCTGGATCACCTGGCAGGGAAAGATGATGCCCTGCGGTATGTTCCCGGAGAAAAATACTCCCAATGTATTTGAGATACCTTTCCTGAATGCCTGGCAGACAGTAAAAGAAGGCGTTTGTAATATTCACTTGCCGGCACAATGTGCGGCATGTAATGTAAAAGATATCTGCCACGCCTGCGCGGCTATGGTAGTTACGGAAAGTGGCTGTTTCGATAAAGTTCCCCAATACCGCTGCGATATGATGCGCGCCTGTAAGGCACAGTGGAAACGGCTAAAGGAGGAAGTGCTGTGAACGAAAAAAACCGTCTTAAGATACTGATCGGTGCGCTTTGTGTGGTGCTTTTGATTTTGGCGGCCGTGGTGGCACTGATACTTGACAGTCAATCGCCAGATCCTATTTTCGGTATTTTTCAAACAGAACCTACCGCCTCTACCGAAGGACCGAAGCTTCCCGTAGAAGACACCGGCGAATCTTTTCAGGAAACAGAAACTATCGCCTCTACCGAAGGACCGAAGCTTCCCGCAGAAGACACCGGTGAATCTTTTCAGGAAACAGAAACCACCGACCCCACCGAAGAACAGCTTACACCGCCGGTAGAACAACCTCCCTCTGTGGTTATCCCTCCGGAAAAGGATCCGCAGACCGGCGAGGAGATTGGCATTTCCTTCCCATGTCAAATCCCCGGATATGATATGACTATTGAGAAGATCGCACCCTATAACGGTATGTTTGTGGAAGATGGATCCAATGCAAATATCAAAAATGTGGCCATGCTGCTGGTGAAGAATAACGGTGATTTCCCTGTGGAGTACACTCATATCCGTGTAGTGTGCGGGCAGGAAGAGTTACTGTTTGATATTTCTGCATTGCCGGCAGGTGAGAAACTGGTGGTGCAGGAAAAGACCGGAAAGACCATCTCAGAGAGCAAAGCGACTTCCGCATCCGCTTTGGTTGTCCAACGGGCAAATATGGAAATGTCTGAAAGCAAAGTCCAGGTCATCGATAATGGCGATAACACGCTAACTGTTAAGAATTTAACAAATGAAACCATTCCCACTGTCCGTGTTTTTTATAAGTACTATATGGAAGATGAAAAACTGTTTGTTGGAGGAATTTCCTTCACCGTCCGGATTTCAAGGCTGGGCGCCGGAGCAAGTGTTACGATCCAACCTTCCCATTATACCAGCCAGACCAGCCGTGTGGTGATGGTGTTGACCTATGATTCTGAGGTGTAATATGAAATTATGCGGAGAATTTGTAGTGCGGCAAGTTATGGATAACATTGTAGCGATCCCGGTGGGACAGACAGCCTTACGGCTGAACGGTATGATTTTGCTTAACGATGTTAGCAAGATAATTTGGGACTGCCTGGAGCAGGGAACAAATCTTGAAAGTATCGTAAAAGCCGTTACGGACGCATTTGATGTCTCTATCGATGAGGCTCGAACAGATATATTGGATTTTTGCGGCAAGCTAAGTAAGCTGCAGTTATTGGAAGAATGATTATGGAAGATAAAAAGAACACATCTCAATTCAATACCCAGGAAGATGTATCAGAGATCGATTTGTCTGTACTTTTTCAAGATTTTCTTCGCAGTTTTGGGAGACTGTGGTGGCTGACGATTCTACTGGTGGCAATCGTTGCCGTAGGCGCACTGCTGTATAGCATAAAATCCTACCAGCCTATGTATAAGGTAGAGGCAACCTTTACCGTAGAGACATATAACCCTACCCAAAGCGGCTACACTTTTTTCTATGATAACCGCACAGCAGCACAGATGGCATTGACCTTTCCCTATTTATTGGACAGTGATCTGCTGCTGGATCGGGTAAAGGTGGATCTGGGTGTGGAGTACTTAAACGGGACTCCCAGCGCAAAGGTAATTGAAAATTCCAATTTGTTTACGTTGTCCGTTACCAGCCGAGATCCGCAAGCCGCCTACGATATTTTGCAGGCGCTGATCAAGAATTACCCTGCGGTGGCAGAGTATGTGATCGGCAAAACACAGATGAATATGATCGCCTATCCTGAATTTCCGTCTATGCCCTTTAACAACACGCAACATATGAAGTTTACTGCAATAGGATGCCTGATTGGCTTCGTCCTGGGAATGGGTGTTGTGCTGTTGCATGCGATTATGCGCAACACCGTTCGCAAAGAAACAGATATTGTCGAAAAGCTGCAATCCAACTGCCTTGGCTCTATTCCGCTGGTGGTGTCCAAAGGAAACCGCAAAACAATCGACTTGTCCATTCATAACAGCAAGGTAGGAACGCCCTTTAAGGAGAGCTTCCGGGGACTTGCGCTGCAAACGGCAAGAATGATGGAAAGCAGAAAGATTCTGCTAATTACAGCCACTATGCCCGAAGAAGGAACTTCCACAGTAGCGCGGAATCTTACCGATGCACTGATAGAGCAAGGGAAAAACGTTATTCTGTTAAATGGCGATACCCAGATATCGGAGCAGCTTAGTCAGGCGCAAAAGGAAGCAGATTATATTCTAATCGATGCCCCAGTTTGCCAGGCACTGGCGAAGGTAACCCCGCTGGCGGAACAAGCAGAGGCTATTTTGTATGTGATTCGGCAAGACTACAGCAAACTGCCACGCATTATGAACTGCTTTGAAGACTTGAACCAATTTGAGGCCAAGCTGATTGGCTGCGTGCTGACCGGCGTTCGCTCCGGCATTACCGGTTACGGCTACGGCTATGGCTATGGCCTCGGCTACGGAAAGGGTTATCATTACGGTCGATACGGCAACTATGGCTATGGCGATAAAAAGGGTGGTAAGTATGCCGCCGAAAAAGAAGGTAAATAATGAAATTATGTGACCTGCATACCCATTTATTACCTGGTGTGGATGATGGCGCATCCACGATGGAATATGCGCTGCAAATGCTCCGCAATGCTGCAGCCAGCGATGTGGAGTTACTTGCGGTAACACCGCACTGCAATAGGCCCTATGAAATGCACAACTATCTGGATGACAGCCTATTGGACCGCTTTTTGCAGCTACAACAAGCGGCGAAGGATATTCCGGTGCGCTTGGTCCTTGGCGCAGAGGTTCTGGTGGACGAGCTTCTGCCCCAGCTTCTGCGTCAGAAAAAGATTCCCACGATCAACGGCAGCCGCTATTTACTTACGGAATTTCCTGTAGATGCAACTCCTGATTTTTTTCAGGATATCCTGCAAAGCATTCTTTCGCTTGGATATATCCCCTTGGTCGCCCATCCGGAGCGGTATCTCTCGGTATGCAAAATGCCGCAAATCGTTGCACCCTGGCTTGATATGGGCTGCCATTTGCAGTTGACCGGCGGTAGCATCATGGGAGAATACGGAAAGACCGTCCAGCGCACCGCTGCATTTTTGCTGCAGCAGGATTTTGTGGCCTGCGTTGCCAGCGATGCCCACGGACTGCATCATCGGAGCAATTTTCTGCTGGATGCTTATGACCATTTGCGCCTGCGATATTCTAAACACTATGCCCAATGCCTGATGTACGAAAACCCTATGGGTATATGCTGTAATAACGACATATAGAGAAGAGGTGTGATATGCGATATTTACGAATCTTCACTGTGATCGTATTTGTTTTCAGCCTGCCATTTGCAGGTTGGGCCAATCATCACTACAACAGCAATCTGAATACAGATTATCCGGAAATTACCAGCACGGTTGAATTGTTGGAAATCAGCGTACAAGATCCTCCCGAGGCCATATATCGGGAGCTTCGCGCACAGGATGCCACTGACGGCGATCTGACAGCACAGATCATGGTGGCATCGGTGTCCCATTTTTTAGAGCCGGGCACTGTGCATGTAAAATATGTGGTTTTTGACAGTCACAACAACTCCGCCACCCTGTCCCGTCAGGTGCACTATACAGATTATAAGGCCCCGGTGTTTTCTTTGGAAAAATCTCCTGTCTATACGGTTGGAAGTTCCTTTGATCTACT
Source organism: Faecousia sp. (assembly GCA_045647705.1). GTDB lineage: Bacteria > Bacillota > Clostridia > Oscillospirales > Oscillospiraceae > Faecousia. The sequence goes on along the minus strand of JAZRMP010000068.1, from coordinate 3,953 downwards.
GGATCACATCCACGTGGAGGACTGTATCGACGGTGATATTTCTGACCATGTCCGGGTGATCTCCAATATGGTAAACAATTACTCTGTAGGAAATTACCCTATGGTGCTGGAGGTTTCCAATTCCTGCGGTGACACTGCGCAGATTACCCTTTGGGTTACTTACGAAAGCAAAGAAAGCACCGCCATTGTCAAGCTCCACCAGTACATCGTATATGTGCAGCAGGGACAGACTTTTGAACCCATGCAATGGCTCTCTACCGTAACGGATCGAAACACCACTGCCTTGGATGTGGAAAAAATAGAAATACAAGGCAATCTGGATGTAAATAAGCCCGGTTGTTATCATCTGGTCTATAGCTATAATGATGGTATGTTGTCCGGATATGCGCCTCTGACTGTGGTTGTAACAGAAAGGCAGGACTGAAATGGAAGAAAAATCGATACATTTTGATGAAATCAACCTTCACGGTCTTGTGCTTTTGTTGTTGAAAAACCTATGGGTAATCGCAGCCCTTTGCATCAGTGCAATTTTGTGTTATACCTCTGTGTGCAAATTGGCCTACACCCCCTCTTACACTTCCTCTGCCACCTTCATGGTCAGCGCAAAAGACGCTACCAGTGCCTATAACTCGCTGACCACCACCCAAAGCATGGCTTCCGTTTTTGTTGAGGTGTTCCAAAGCAATGTACTGCGGGAGAAAATACAGGAGCAAATGCCCGATCAGCGCTTTGACGGAACGATCAATACGGTGACGATACCTGAAACCAATCTTCTGATCGTTACAGTCACGTCAGAGGCGCCGGATGTCTCTTTCCGGGCGCTGAACCTATTGGTAGATAACTATAGCTCCATATCGGACTATGTGTTTTCCAATGCGCAACTGGAGGTGATCAAAGATCCTGTTGTGCCGGTAGTGCCATCCAATCCGCTGGATGTGGAGCCCAGATATCCGATGGTCTTGCTCATTAGCGGTTTTTTGACTGTGGGAGGAATCGTTGCGCTATACCTGCTGCACGACACCGTAAAGACACCGAAAGCCGCCCGGCGAAAGATTGATGCAAGACTTCTGCGAACCATCAACCATGAGAAAAAGAACAAAACCCTCCGGTCAAAACTTCGCAAAAGAAACAATGCACCGTTGATCACCAATTCCCTGATCAAAAAGGATTTTATTGAGGATAATTTGAGCCTGTGCTCTGCTTTGGAATACCATGCGCGAAAGCGAGAGCAACAGGTGATTCTGGTTACCAGTGTAGGTGAAAATGAGGGAAAATCCACAATTGCGGCAAATCTGGCGTTGGCATTGTCAGAAAAAGGACGGCGGGTAGCACTGTTAGATTGCGATTTCCGCAAGCCTTCTCTGCATAAAGTATTTGATATGCCCGTAGAAAAGGAAAAGACCCTTACCGCCTACCTTTTGCAAGAGAAAACAGACCCTTTACCGTACCTCACAGAAAGCAAGAAGCATGGCATATTGCTGGGTGTCAGCCAAAATTCCGGCAGGAGTGTTACCAAACTACTGAACAACGGCAAGCTCCCTGTGCTGTTGCAGCAGCTTCGCACCCAAACAGATTATATAATATTGGACACACCGCCTATGCTGGCAGCCGCCGATGCAGAGGCCTTAGCGACTATGGTGGATACTGCGCTGCTGGTGGTGCGCGCTGATTATATGCCCACCGATTCCATCAACAACGGGCTTGATCGCCTGAGAAAAAGTGCCCCTGATGTTTGTGGTTTTGTCCTGAATAACTATCATATAGGCTTGTTATAATGAAATCGCCACGACAGACTGGACTGTCGTGGCGATTTTTAGCTTGTTGCTTTTAGCGCACCGGTTCGATCCGGTCGTTGTGGATACGGTAAATTCGGTGGCTGATCTCCAATACGCTGGGGCGGTGAGTGGTGATAATGCAGGTACGCCCCTTTTGAGAGCGCATAATATTATCCAGGACCTTCTTTTCTGTTTCAATATCCAAAGCACTGGTAGCCTCGTCAAGCAGGAGAACCGGTGCATTTGAAAGAAGTGCTCTAGCAATGCACAGCCGTTGCAGTTGTCCTTCTGAAAAACCGCCGCCCTGTTCCCGCACCGGCGTGTCCAGCCCAAGAGGGAGCGCCTGGATAAAATCCTCTGCACAGGCCAGTCGAAGGACATCATGCAGTTGCGCATCTGTGGCATCCGGACCTATTATCTGCAGATTTTCCCGGACTGTACCGGAAAAGAAGGTGTTCCCCTGCGGAACATAGGCAAACAACGCTCTTGTAGAAGCAGATATATCCATACGGCTCCCATCCTCTGCGCAGAGCTCCAGAGAGCCGCTTTGGGGACGAATGATTCCCAGCAAAAGGCGCAGCAAGGTGGTCTTTCCCTCTCCAGAGGGACCCACAAAGGTAACGATCTGGCCTGCATCCGCGACAAAATTACTGTCAGACAAAACCGACATGCCGTCTTCATAATGATAGGAAAGTCCCTTTGCTTCGACTCTAAGAGAGGAGGCCATATGCTTTTGCACAAAAGATTCTGCAACTGAGGCATCGCTACGATCCTCAACAGGAAGCTCCATAATGGCCATAATGCGTCGTGCCGCAGTAGCCGCGCTGATTGCGCCGGGCACAAGGCCCGCCAGCGCCGCGAAGGCGGCCGTCAGAGAGCCGGAAAGCTGCAGGAATAACATCATAGTGCCATAGGTTATATAACCGGACCAGAGCCTATATATGGCCCAGCAGAAGCATACTAGTGCCACCACCGTGCCTGCCAGCGACATAAGGGTATTCTTATGAATGGAAAAACGGTTATATTCCATAGATGCATCCTTAAACCGTTGCTGCAGTTTTCGATGCTTTTGACTGTAGGCATCGGTCCGGTCGAAGGATTTGATCAGATGGATGTTTTGGAGGGATTCTTCGTTAAAGACCATCATCTCGCTGCTCAGCTGCCGCATTTTCTGATTGTGATGTCGCATCATTTTGATTACATAACGACTCATCAGCAATGTGACCGGAGCGCTGAGCAGAGCAAGGATCGCCAGAGTGGCATCGTAGTAAAGAATCACGCCTAAAGTACCGGCAAATTGTAACAGCCGCGTCAAAAGCTCCGGAACCCATCCAAGCACACTGGAAGAAACTGTGGTGACATCTCCCGCCACACGAGTCAGAATATCCCCGGAATGGTAGGCAGACAACGCCTCCCAGTCGGTGATCAGCAGTTTATCATAGACCTGAGCGGTGATTTGCTGATTGACGCGAATGCTGACCTGCGCACTTATCCTGCTGGAGACAGCCCGAACCAGAATCTGAAACATCTGCATAAGCACAAAAAATACAAGAGCTGTAATAATGCCGCTAGTATTGAAGCCCGTAACTGCGTCAATGATGTATTTGCTGAGGATGCTGCCGATCAGACTGGCCACTGTGCCCAGCACTCCAATAAATATGTACCAGAGCACTTCCTTTTTGTAGTGCAGACTGTATCTGCTGAGCCAGGTAAGCTCCTGCAGCATTTCCCGCAAAGAGCGGGATTGGAAGAATTGTAGTAACTTTCCCATTCGCCATTCCTCGATAGTTGCATATTCTACCTTAAATTATACGAGAATAGGAGTAAACTGTAAAGAGAAAGTTTTGATAAAACAATTCCACGAATGCAAATCAAAACTTCTGTGGTTAGGGTAACATATGGGCGTGTCGGTTTCTGTGGGAACCACTACACAGCACAAAAAATTATCCCAGCTAAGCCGGTTAAGGCTTAGCTGGGATAATTACTTCTAGCGCAAATACATTCCTCACGATGTGCAGGGTTCGTATTTGCGTCCTTTGGTGACCCGCTGGAGATTCGAACTCCAGACCCATTGCTTAAAAGGCAATTGCTCTGCCAACTGAGCTAGCGGGTCGTTGGCTGGGATGGCAGGATTTGAACCTACGAATGCCAGAGTCAAAGTCTGGTGCCTTACCGCTT
>JAZRMP010000067.1:0-14015 GCA_045647705.1 Faecousia sp. | reverse complement strand
ATCCTGGATGAAGACCGCAAGGTCAACGCCCAGCGCTTTGAGGCAGGCTTCTATGCAAGAGCCGATCTGCGTGGGGTGGAGCAGTCATTCCGTACACAAACCGTGCAGCAGCCCGGTATAGACATCGTGCAGCTGCTTGTTCAGCTGCAGCAAAATCCGGCGCTGTTGACCCTCCTTAACGGGCTTGCGAATGCAAATGTGTCCGGATAATTCCAAACCGTTCAAAACCGTCTGTTAGCAAAAATGCGATTTTGTTAGCAAAAATCTTAAAAAGTGTTCGAATCCATTTGGCAGCCCGTAAGAGCTGGGGCTGCCAAGTGGACAAGAGATAACAATTTAATAATGGGACCAATAGTTTTGAAAACACCGTGATTTACGGTGAAATCACGGCATTTGGCACCCCCGGCGAGACTCGGACTCACTACCTTGCGCTTAGGAGGCGCACGCTCTATCCAGGTGAGCTACGGGGGCATACATATGAAATTGGTCTGAAAGGAATAACCTCTTCTGATTCTTAGGAGGCGGCCGCTCTATACAACTGAGCTACTGGAGCATAGATTACCCTAGCATTGTAACGAAAAATAATGCCTGTGTCAACAAGAATCCGTTCACTTTTTGTTGTCCGACACATAGACTACTGGGAATGGATGCAGAAGGGAGGACCGTTATGAAAGAGAACAACGAGACCTGGTTGGACGTGGACGATCTGATTTATGGTGAAGGAGATGGACTGCCCAGTGATCGGTAACTAAAAATGCTTCCCGTTTCCGGTCGGAATGGGAGGCGTTTTTATTGCTTCCAGACCCACCGGTTTTCCAGTGGGTCTGGTCGGGTATGGACCATAGGTTGGTGGCTTACAGATGTTCCTAGGAGGCTATTTTTGAAAACCTCTTTACATAATAGTAAAATTCGGCTATAATAAATCGGATTATATTTTAAAAGTGAGGGTTCAGACCCATGGATATTGAATTTGACGTATACAAGCAAAAACTCAATGAGGTTCGTCCTGCGCTGGACGGCTTGGCGGACTCATTGAATATTGAAGGGCTGCGCAATGAGTTGGAGCGGCTGCACGCAATGCAGGAAGCTCCCGGCTTTTGGGACAATCCGGACAAGAGCCAGCAGATCGTGGTGAAGACAAAGACCACCGAGAGCAAGATCGAAAAGTATGAGCAGATGCTCTCCACCTGGGACGATCTGATGACCATTTGCGAGATGGCTGCGGAGGAAGACGACGATTCCATGCTTCCCGAGTTGAAGGAAGGCTTTGAAAAGCTGTCTGCGGATATGGAGACTTGCCGCTTGCAGACCCTCCTCACCGGCAACTACGATGCGAACAATGCGATGGTGTCCTTTCAGGCAGGTGCCGGCGGCACAGAGGCGCAGGACTGGTGCCAAATGTTGTATCGTATGTATACCCGGTGGGCAGAGGCCCATGGTTACACCTATAAGATCATGGACTATCAGGAGGGGGACGAAGCAGGGCTGAAATCTGCGGATATTCTCATTGAGGGCGACAATGCCTATGGCTTTCTTAAAGGCGAGAACGGCGTCCACCGGTTGGTGCGGGTATCTCCCTTTGATGCCAACGCCCGCAGACAAACCTCCTTTGCTGCGGTGGAAGTGATTCCCGATATTCAGGACGACAGCCAGGATGGGGGGATTAAAGCAGAGGATTATGTGATGCAGGTATTCCGCTCATCCGGTGCAGGCGGTCAGCATATCAACAAGACATCCTCTGCGGTTCGCCTGATTCACAAGGCCACCGGTATTGTAGTTGCCTGTCAGACAGAACGCAGCCAGTTTCAGAATAAGGAAAACTGTTTGCGTATGCTGCGAAGCAAGCTGGTGGAGATCAAGGAGCGGGAACATTTGGACAAGATCTCCGACATTAAGGGTGTCCAGAAAAAGATCGAGTGGGGCAGCCAGATTCGCAACTATGTGTTCATGCCCTACACGCTGGTCAAAGATACACGTACCGGTTGCGAAACCTCCAATGTAAATGCGGTAATGGACGGCGCATTGGACCCGTTTATCAATGCCTACCTGACTTGCGCGGCAACGGGAAATTGGGTTACAAAGTGAGAATAAATACAGATTTTACCGAAATAACCCTTGCTTTTTGGAAAACCCTGTGCTACAATAACTGGGCTAATTATGCTCCGGAAGTGCGCCGGGGCTGAGAAAGGCCGATTCTCTTGGGGAAGAGGTCCATATTTGAGGAGGAAAACCGACATGAAGAATCTGAAATCTGTCCTGGCTGTTGTGATGGCGATTTGCCTGATGCTCTGCCTGGCAGTTCCCGTTTTCGCCACCGGCGAGACTACCGAGGGTACCGCCGCATCTGTTGAGTCTACCGGTGCCAATGAGGAAACCACCGGCGCAGCCGAGGAGACTACCGGTGCTGCTGAGGAAACTACTGAGGGTACGGAAGCACACGACCATGATGATACAACTACCACCGGTGAAGTCGAGGAGGAAAGTGGTGCGGTTAGTGTTATTCGTGTGATCCTGACCGTTTTGGAAGTGATTGCCAGTGTGGTTCTAGTGGTGATTGTTCTGTTGCAGTCTGGTAAAGAAGCTGGTCTGTCTGGTGCACTGTCCGGTAACAGCGATTCCTATCTGAGCAAGATGGGTGGCGGCGGATTGGACAAGCTGCTAGCCAAGTCCACCAAATGGGTCGCTTTGGCATGGATTGTTCTGACTCTGTTGCTGAGCCTGATCTAAGTGAATAAATGATGACCACAGGGGATTCCCTGTGGTCGTTTTTTGTTTGTGTGGAGAATTTTGATTCCCGTCGGGATTGTGCTGCCCCATATTATTTCGACCAAGCTGTTAGGTGCGTGGAGAAATCCGTTCCTCCATAAGGGGATATGGATTGCTCTTATTTCCCAGCGATCCACCACTCTATTTGGAAAGACAAGCGGCAGATGTATCGAAAAACTGGAATGTGTTGCCGGGATATGGACTTTTGGACCGGGGTGTGCTAAAATCTACTTATTCTAACAACGAGGTGTATTATGAAAGCGGTTAAGCTTGCCGGTCTTGCACCGGAATCGGTTTTTGCGTATTTTGAACAGCTCTGTGCCATTCCCCATGGCTCCGGAAATACCAAAAAAATCAGCGATTATCTGGTTTCCTTTGCCAAGGAGCAGAACCTGCGCTATATTCAGGATGAGAGCAACAATGTGATTCTTTTTGCTGAGGGAACACCCGGTTATGAGAACCACCCACCGGTAATCCTACAGGGACACATGGATATGGTTTGTGAGCAGGATGCGGACTGCTCCATTGATATGCAGGAACAGGGCTTGGATATTACCCACAACGGGGAATATGTATTTGCCCGAGGGACTACCCTTGGGGGCGATAACGGAATTGCGGTAGCCTTTGCGCTTGCTCTGTTATCGGATAGGCGTATTCCCCATCCGCCTTTGGAGGTGGTAATTACTGTGGATGAGGAGATTGGTATGCTGGGAGCAGATGCCATCGACTTGTCCCAGCTTCGGGGCAGGATGCTGATCAATTTGGATTCCGAGGAGGAAGGCGTCTTTACCGTTTCCTGCGCCGGAGGTGCTACCGCAACGATCACCCTGCCGGTTCAGCGTCGGGCTGTATACGGACCTTGTATCCGTTTGTGTGTGGATGGATTGCAGGGTGGACACTCCGGTGTTGAGATTCACAAAAACCGAGCAAATGCTAACAAGGTTATGGGAGAACTGTTGGGCCGTGTGCAGCAAGTGATGCCGGTTTGTCTGACATCCTTCTCCGGCGGTGCTAAGGATAATGCCATTCCCAGAAGCTGTCAGGCAACGATGGTGATGCTGGGGATGGACCCGGAACCTATCAATGCGATTGCACAGCAGTTACAGAAGGAAATTCGGGAAACCTACGATGAGCCGGCGGCTGTGGTCTACGGCGAGAATGTGGATGCCCTGGGCGGGAACGCTCTTCCTGCGGATCAGACTGCGAAGGTGGCTGCGTTGCTGTGTGCTGCACCTAACGGTGTGCAGGAAATGAGCAGGGATATTGCGGGACTTGTGCAGACCAGTCTAAATCTGGGCATTGCCAAGCTGGAGGATGGGCTGAAGCTGACTTTCTCCGTAAGAAGTTCAGTCAATAAGGAAAAGCAGACATTGCTGGAACGACTTCGGGAGCTTGCGCAGTTCCATGATGCGGATTATGTACAAATGGGTGATTACCCGGCGTGGGAATACCGTGCGGATTCGCCTTTGCGGGACACTATGGTGCATATTTACAAGGCTATGTTTGATACCGAACCACAGGTGGTGGCAATCCACGCCGGTCTGGAATGTGGTCTGCTCAGCCGAAAGCTTCCCGGGCTGGATTGCATATCCATCGGCCCCGAAATGCACCATATCCACACCACCCGGGAAAAGCTCAATGTGGCATCTGTGCATAGGACCTGGAATTATTTAATGGAAGTTTTAAAGGCGTTATAAAATAAGACCCTGTTTTGGTTTTCCGGAACAGGGTCATTTCATTTTGATCAGATGCTTCACCCAAAGCAGATCCTCTTTGCTGATGACCTGCAGCAAATACAGGGCACAGAAAAACACCGGAAGGAACAGCAGTGCCCGCAGGAACGGCTGGTACACATGGGAACAGATCCAGATGGAACAAGCAGTGCCCAAAAGTGCCAGAATCGGGGTCCTGAGACAGAGAACGCGACCTGTGATTTTGAGAAGTCTATTCAGGCTGAGGATAAAATTCAGAAGATGGGTAACGAGAAAACTGAAAAAATACCCCATCATCCCATAGCGGGGCAGCAGCAGGTACAAAAGTGCCACATCCATAGCGGAGGTGATGATATTATAGCGCACACAGGCTTTCTGCTGACCAAGACCTTTCGTCATTGCGTCTGTAATGGCATCGCAGTAAAGCATTGGGATCAGCAGCGCGTAGAGCCGGAGATAAACGCCGGCCTCCTGACTGGAATACAGGGACAAACACAGCTCATCTGCCAAAAGGTATTCCAGTCCACAGAAGCAACAGCCATAGAAAATAGCCACCCGCAGACTGCGGCCTGCTAAGTATTGGATACGTGTGCGGCTACCTGCGGCGGCGCAACGGGCCAGTTCCGGAATCAAAAGCTCTGCCAAGCCAAACAAGATGGCAGCAGGGAACATCAGAACGGGGAATACCATGCCGCATACAGTACCAAAGGCAGCCAGAGGGTCAACAGTACCGGGAAACAGTGCCAGCCTTTTGGGAACCATGAGATTCTCGGTAGTGGAGATACCTGCTTTTAAATCGTCGGCGAGGGCTAAGGGGGCAGCAGTGTGCAGCAACCGTTTTGCTACAGATGTTGGTGGCGCGGTCTTGGGCTTTTCCCGGAGCCGCAGCAATGTAAGACAACCCAGCGTCATGCAACTGCTGATTCCGCTGCCCAGAATTACACTCTGGCAGGCTTTGGCGGGGTCGCTCCCTGCCCACAGGGTCAGAACGGTCATAGTAACGACCATAGATAAAAGCTGCTCCGCTACTTCAACAGCAGCCAATGTGCCGATTCGGTTAGCAGCAGTGAAATAGCCTACCATTACCCCACACAGGCAATTTACCGGAACAAAGCAGCCAAAGAGCTGTATGGCATCTGTAGTGCGGGGGTCGCCAATCCAGTTTTCCGCCAGATAGGGCGCAAATATTTGCAGTGCGAACGCCACAGCACCACTGCACACAATGCTGTATAGCACACAGCCGGACAGTACCCATGTAACATTTCCGGGGTGCCTGCGGCCCAACTCCTCTGCGGTCAGATACATAGTTGCGGTTCGGATACCTGCCATACCGGCAGTCATAGACATAGCACCTACCGACAGCACAAGCTGCAATAGACCGATGCCGGCGGCCCCAATTCTTCCGGACAGATAGACCTGAAAGGATGTAGAAACCAACCGTAGCAGCAGATTTACCCCGGTTAGCAGCAAAGCACTATAAAAAATGGGAAGTTTTCGGCGCAAAAGGATCCCCCCTTGTCCCAAATCTATGTGGACAAGGGGGGATATATGCTCAATTTACCTCTGTGCAGAAGGGGGAGAGGGGGCATTCACCGCATTTTGGACTACGTGCGGTGCAAATCTTTCTGCCGAACAACACGATTCTGTGGCAAAAGTCAGAGCTTTCCTCCGGGGGGAGAATGGAACGCAGCTGTGTCTCCACCTTTTCCGGCTCCTTTCCTCTGCTTAGTCCCAATCTGCCGCAAATGCGAATACAGTGGGTATCGCAGACCACGCTGCCCGGCTGACCGTAAATGTCCCCAAGGAGCAGGTTTGCAGTCTTTCTGCCCACACCCGGGAGCCGCAAAAGCTGCTCCATAGTGTTAGGAACTTTGCGGTCATAGCGGTCAATCAGCATACGGCATGCCAATACGATGTCCTTTGCCTTCTGCCGGTAGAAACCGCAGGAATGGATGTAACGCTCTACCTGAGCAATGTCTGCATCAGCCATGGCATCCAGCGTAGGATAGGCAGCAAACAAAGCAGGGGTTACCAGATTGACCCGGGCATCCGTGCATTGGGCGGAAAGCCGCACAGCAATCATTAATTCATAATCCTTTTGGTAGTGCAGTGCACAGGGCGCATCGGGATAATGATGGGCCAGAATGTCAAGAATTGCACGAACTTTCTGTTTCATAGGGATCCTCCTGTGATGATATGCTGATTTTAGCATAATTTCAACCGGATGCAAAGAATTTTTTTGCACAGGTCATGCCCCAATAGGATATGATGGTGTATCGATGATTGGGAGGGACGCCTATGGAAACCAGCCTGGACTGCTTGTGTGTTGGCGGGCAGGGCGTTGTGCTGCATGTGGATACAGAACAGAGACTAAAGGATAGACTGCGGTCTTTTGGCTTGGTGCCGGGGACACGGATTCGTTGCAGATACCGCACCCCTTGCGGCAGCGTTACAGCATTGGAGTTTCGGGGGACAGTGGTAGCCCTGCGAACCCGGGATCTGCGGCGTATTTGGGTGTGTAGGCCATGACGGGGCAGGCGGAACAAAGGCTTACCGTTGCTCTGGCGGGGAACCCCAATGTGGGGAAGAGCACCCTGTTTAACCGCCTTACGGGACTACGGCAGCATACGGGGAACTGGCCGGGAAAAACCGTTGGAGTTGCCCGGGGGCAGGTGTATCGGAATGATACGGAGTATACCTTTATCGATCTGCCCGGTACGTATGCTTTGGACGGCGGCTCGGAGGATGAACGGATCGCCGGTGGGTATATCCAGTCCGGGGAAGCCGATTGTACTGTGGTGGTTTGTGATGGGAGTAGCCTGGAGAGAAGTCTGATCTTAGCGGTGCAGGTCTTGCAGCTTTGCAGTCGGGTGGTTATTTGTGTAAATCTGATGGACGAGGCAAATAGACATGGCTTGTCTGTGGATGCAGAGAAACTGTCTTCCTGCCTTGGGGCACCTGTTGTGTTGGCGGCAGCAGGATGTGGAATGGGTATGGAGGCGTTGCTGACACAGATTCGGCAGACTGCACTCCAGATGCCCAGACTGATAGAACCCCGATGGCCCGATGCGGTGGCGGCGGCAGAACAAATTGCCGCAGAATGTGTCCGAAATACTGGCGTGGATGGGGAAAGTTTTGCCCGCAAAGTGGACCGCCTCTTGGTCAGCCGCCGTTTTGGTGTGCCATTGATGTTTTTATTACTGCTTGGGATCGTTTGGCTAACGGTGTGGGGCGCAAATTACCCCAGTGCACTGTTGGAACGCCTGTTTGATTGGGGATATTTCTGCCTGTCCCGGTGGCTTTCCGGGCTTCCCTGGTGGCTATGTGGTGTTCTGGTAGATGGGGTGTACGCCACATGTACTCGGGTCATATCTGTGATGTTGCCGCCTATGGCGATATTTTTCCCTCTGTTTACAATCCTGGAGGATGTGGGGTATCTTCCCAGGATGGCTTTTTTGCTGGATCCCTGCATGGCACGCTGTGGCGGCTGCGGCAAGCAGGCATTGACCCTGTGTATGGGGCTGGGCTGCAATGCTGTAGGTGTAATGGGGTGTCGAATCATCGATTCTCCCCGTGAGCGCTTGAGCGCCATCCTCACCAACGCTATGGTACCCTGCAACGGACGGTTTCCCACGATGATCCTGTTGGGCAGTCTGTTCTTTCCGGAGGCAGGCGCGGCGTTTGTGGTGGCGGCTTGCGTGGCTTTGGGGGTGGCGGGGGCAATGGCAGCATCGGGCGTGCTGAACAGGACTTTGCTGCGGGCAGAGCAGAGCACGTTTCTGATGGAGTTGCCACCCTTCCGCCGCCCCCGGCTTGGACAAATTTTGGTCCGTTCGCTTCTGGATAGAACGTTGTTTGTAGCGGGCAGGGCCTTGTGGGTTGCAGCACCTGCGGGTATAATTCTGTGGGTACTCTCCAATACATCCCTGCTTGCGGGAACGGCCGGCCTATTGGAGCCTGTAGGGCAGCTTCTGGGGATGAATGGTGTTATTCTTCTGGGGTTTATTTTGTCTTTGCCTGCCAATGAATTGTTAATCCCGGTAATATTGATGACACTTACCCAAGCGCAGAGCCTGCAATCCGCAGCAGGGGTTAGCCAGACACTACTCTTGGGTTCTATGAGCTGGCAGATGGCGATTTGCACCATGGTGTTCACACTGTTTCACTGGCCCTGCTCTACCACACTGATGACTATTTACCGAGAGACCGGTTCAGTAAAAAAAACAGCGGTGGCATTTTTCCTGCCAACCGCTGTGGGATGTGTCCTATGTTTAATGCTAAACCTCATCATCTAAAATATCTGCGCTCAATGCGGAAATCTCGTAGGCGGTTCGCTCCTGGGGACCTTCCGCAGTAAGTTTTGTGTAGATGCGGCTCTGAAGACGTCCGTAGATACGAATGCAGTCTCTGGTGTGGCAAAGGGAAACCTCCTGCGCGGTCCTCCCCCAGAGAATACAGGGCAGGTAATCCGCTCGGCGGAAAGCTCTGGGGACTGCCAGCATCACATCACAGATTTCCCGACCCAGAGGGGTACGACGGAAGGTAGGCTCCCGGCACAGGGGACCCTCGATAATCACGTCGTTAACAGGGTCGCCATCTTCGGCAATAATCGTTGCAGCAAAGATGAAGATCAGCAGATGCCGGTTACCCTCGGAACGCTGGTTATGGGATCGGATCTGACCGCATACGGTGAGCATTTCACCGGCACAAGGGTCAATCTGCGCCAAGACTTGTGCTTCCGCAATTACCGGAAGTAGATCCACGGCACCGGAAAGTCGGGGAACTTCCAGTAAAAATTTGTAAAATTGCCGTCCGTGGTTTTCATGGGAAAACTGGGGAAGCTCCACAAGACTTCCTCGGACGGTTATGCTGTTTGTTGTATGTTCCATAGTACCACCTCTAATTCAGATGTATGGAACATTCTATGGTGCGGCGGTGAAAAACAGAACATATCAAAAAGGACATTCCCACGAATCAATTTCGTGGGAACGTATCTATCTGCGTTTTCTCTTTGGGGCTGTTACGGGCTTTTTCTTCCGAACGCTGGGCGGTGGAGCGGTCTTTCCCTGCCGGGGTGGGACAGCGCGAATCAGGCATTTGGGGCCGGAGCCGATCAGATCCTCCCGATGTGCCCGCAAAAGAGCCTCCTTGACCAGATAATAATTCTTGGGATTGCGATACTGAATCAATGCCCGTTGCATTGCTTTTTCGTGGGGATCTGTGGGGACATAGACCCTGTCCATAGTTCTGGGATCAAGCCCGGTGTAGTACATCACAGTGGACAAGGTGGAGGGTGTGGGATAGAAGTCCTGCACCTGTTCCGGGTTGTAGCCCATCTCCCGGATGTACTCGGCCAATTCAATGGCTTCTTTCAGCGTGGAGCCCGGGTGGCTGGACATAAGGTAAGGGACAAGAAACTGATTCATGCCATATTGCTTATTAAGCGCAAAATATTTGTCTACAAAACGGTTATACACCGCATTTCTTGGCTTACCCATCCGGTCAAGCACTTTGTCAGACACGTGCTCCGGTGCTACCTTGAGCTGACCGGAAATATGATATTGTACTAGTTCCTTAAAGAAGGTATCTTTTTTGTCCGAAAGCAGATAATCGAACCGAATGCCACTGCGAACGAAAACCTTCTTAACACCGGGTAGTTTGCGAAGCTGCCGGAGCAAGGCAATATAATCCCCATGATCTGCCCGCATATTTTTGCAGGGAGTGGGGTATAGGCATTGCCGGTGGGGACAGGCACCTTTGGTAAGCTGCTTATCGCAGGCGGGATGACGAAAATTAGCGGTAGGACCGCCCACATCGTGAATATAACCCTTAAAGTCCTTGTCCTTGACCATTTCTTCCGCTTCCCGGAGAATGGATTCGTGGCTGCGGGTTTGGATAATGCGTCCTTGGTGGAAGGTCAGCGCGCAGAAGGAACAGGCACCGAAGCAACCCCGGTTGCTTACAAGGCTGAATTTGACCTCTTCAATGGCAGGAACACCACCGGCTTTGGTATAACTGGGATGCCATGTACGGCAGTAGGGGAGCGCATACACCGCGTCCATTTCCTCAGTGGTCAGAGGCTTTTGTGGCGGATTTTGTACCACGAACTCTTTTCCATAGGGCTCCGCCAGTCGCTTTGCTGTAAAGGGGTCGCAGTTGCTGTATTGGCGCTTAAAGCTCTCAGCGTAGGTGCGCTTATCTTTTTTCAGCGTTTCGTAATCCGGCAACAGTATGGTGGGAAAGCTGTCGTCCAGGACTTGGGTGCGAAAAACAGTACCGTCAATATAAGTAATGTCCTTGATATTCATCCCGGAATTTAGGGCATCTGCCAACTCCACCACAGTCTTTTCACCCATTCCATACATCAGAAGGTCTGCCTGGCTGTCCAGCAGGATGGAACGCTTTAGACTTTCAGACCAGTAATCATAATGGGCAAAACGGCGCAGGCTGGCTTCAATGCCACCTATGAGGATAGGCACATCCTTGTAGGTCTGGCGGATTAGATTGCAGTAAACAACAGTGGCGTAATCCGGACGTTTTCCCATTACTCCGCCCGGGGTAAAAGCATCGGTTTTTCGTCGGTGCTTGGTTACAGAATAATGGTTGACCATAGAATCCATATTGCCGCCGGAGACCAAAAAGCCCAGTCTGGGCTTGCCGAAAATATCAATGGATCGGGGGTTCTTCCAGTCCGGCTGTGAGATAATACCCACAGTATAACCGGCGTTTTCCAGAACGCGGCTGATAATGGCGTGACCGAAAGATGGGTGATCCACATAGGCATCCCCAATCACGTACACAAAATCACACTGGGTCCAGCCCCGGGAAATCATATCCTGTTTTGAAATAGGCAGAAAGTCCATAGGATGCCTCCAAAAGCGGTTTTGTCCAGTATAGCATTTTTTTGCAGAAAAAGAAACAGGGAATTTGACTGTATCGCGTTTTTGTGCTAGAATACCCCAAAAAGGAGTGATACTATGGCAGTCCGGCTGAATGAAGATAAAGAAATGGTTAAGACCATCCGCGACGGTTTGAAACGCACCGGCGGTTACTGTCCCTGCCGTCTGGAACGGACAGAGGAGAACAAGTGTATCTGTCAGGAATTTCGGGAACAGATTGCCGACCCGGACTATAAAGGGTATTGTCATTGCATGCTTTACTACAAGGACTAAATTTTCAAATCTGGTAAAAAAGTGGTTGACAAATCATACCTACCGTGATAATATACTCTAGCGTTGAGCGGAAGTTCACGAAATATGGGCGAGTGGTGGAATTGGTAGACTCGCTAGATTCAGGTTCTAGTGTTCACTGCGGACGTGCGGGTTCAAGTCCCGCCTCGCCCACCAGAAAAGACATCCTTCTTGGGAAGGATGTCTTTTTTCTTGTTTTTGTCCTTTACTGCTTCATTGTGCACGACTTGTCCAACCCGGTGGCAAATAGTATTACAAGCACTCCTTTTTTATGCTGCGTATAATAACCAACTGCATTTGGGAAAGCTAGTTGCCAAAGGAGTGATTTTATGGAATCTGTTTGGCAAAAGGAGCTTTGCCGGGTTCGCTATCCGTGGTTCAGAGGGGACCGGCGCACGGAAGTGCTGGTCATCGGCGGTGGCATGGCAGGTGTCCTGTGTGCAAGAACGTTGCACCAGGCGGGCAAGGATGTGATCTTGGTAGAGGCAGATCGAATTGGATCCGGTATCACTGCGAAGACTACGGCAGTGTTGACTGCACAGCATGATTATTTGTATCAAGACATGGTCAAGTCTTTTGGGAAACCGGCAGCAAAGGCCTATCTTCAAGCCAATTTGGATGGGGTTAAAGCATTCCGGGAACTTTCAAAACAGATACCATGCGACTTTGAGGATATGCCATCTATGCAGTTTACTACCGGCAGTCTGGAACGCCTGTGCAGGGAGGCAGAGGTGGTAAATGAGCTTGGTTTCCCTGCGGGATTTACGGAAAAGGTGTCCTTTCCGGAGGATGCAACCGGTGCGGTGGAGTATCCGGGGATGGCGCAGTTTCACCCCCTTAAATTTCTTGCCGGTGCAGCCCAACCGTTGCAGATATATGAAAAATCCCGGGTGCTAGAACTTAGGGGAACAACAGCTATATTGGAAAACGGCACGATTCACGCACAGCAAGTGATCGTCGCCACTCACTTCCCCTTTATTAACAACCGGGGACTTTATTTTATGAAGCTTTATCAAAGCCGCTCCTATGTGCTGGCACTGGAGAATGCACCGGATCCCGGTGCAACTATGGCAGAATTGGAAGGGCAAGGGATGTATTTCCGGCAGTATGGGGAACTGCTGCTGGTTGGGGGCGGGGACCACCGGACCGGTAAAAAAGGCGGCGGTTTTGGATATTTGCAAGACTATGTACGCCGGCATTTCCCGGATGCAAAGCAGAAATATGCCTGGGCGAATCAAGATTGTATGAGCTTGGACGGACTGCCCTATGTGGGATCCTACAGTCCCAATCTTCCGGGAGTATATGTTGTTACCGGGTTAAATGCCTGGGGGATGACCAATTCTATGGTGGCGGCTAAGGTGCTGACGGATCAGATCTGCGGCAGGGAGAACCCACTGACCCAAGTGCTTCGCCCGGATCGGGCAGTGTTGCATAAGCAGCTTCTTTATAACATTGGTGAGACAGTTGCAGATTTTGCAATTCCTACCAAAAAACGATGTCCCCATCTGGGCTGCGCCCTTCGGTGGAACGCCCAGGAGCATAGTTGGGATTGTCCTTGCCATGGCTCCCGGTTTTCGGAAAACGGCCAACTGCTGGATACACCAGCGCAGAAGGATGCGGAAGTTTAAAAGCCTTATTTCTGCCGCCCCCAATGTGTCAGATGCCATACCCACAGCAATGTTAATGCAGACAGCCCCTTGACAATACGAAGACAGGTTCGGCGTAATTATCGGTTGCCGGAAGGAACGAAAGCTGTCTTGGCATAGAAAAGGGGCAAATCTATTGCCATTGTCGAAAAAATGTACTATACTGGGTATACTATTTTTCCGCAGGGAGAATGCTTATGCCCAGTATTATTGCAATTACAGATTTTTCCGCACCGGAGCTGGATGTTTATGCCCGGCTGACGGAGGCACAGCTTATGAATCGGTTTGATCCCCGGAATGCCCTGTTCATTGCCGAAAGTCCGAAAGTGATCCAACGGGCGTTGGATGCGGGGTATTCTCCGGTGTCTATTCTGGTGGAGCAGAGCCGAATAGTGGGAGAATCGCTGGAGGCGATCGAACGATGCGGCAATGTGCCGGTTTATACAGCACCTATGGAGGTCCTTGCCCAGCTTACCGGCTACCGATTGACTCGGGGGTTGCTCTGCGCCATGAGACGCAGACCGTTGCCGTCGGTGGAGATGGTGCTGGAAAATGCCAGACGGGTGGCGGTGCTGGAGGAGGTTATGAATCCTACCAACTTAGGCGCTATTTTCCGCTCCGCAGCAGCTCTGGGTATGGATGGCGTGCTGCTGACCCCCGGCTGCTCCAATCCTCTGTACCGCCGCAGCGCCCGGGTGAGC
>JAZRMP010000066.1:0-17266 GCA_045647705.1 Faecousia sp. | reverse complement strand
GGCTATCAAGCAACAACACCTGGTGGTTCTAGTGGCGAGGGCGTTATTGAGGAAGGTACCGCAACTACTGAAGAAGACGAAAAGAAACTTGTCTTCTTTGATGCTACTGCAAATGGTACTCTGTCCATCACTGTTGGTAACAGTTCCGCCGAGTGGTACTCCGATGTTATGGATTTCGGATCCTTCGAGATTATTGCAGAAGCAAACGGCACTGCCGAAGACAACTATACCTGTGATGTAGTTGCCGGTGGCAGCTATGCAATTCGTATCTACGGTGCCGGCGATCCCTGTGCTGCCATTGAGAACGTTCCCTATTCTATCATCTTCACCCCCTCCGGCTCCGAGCCTGCCGGTCCTCAGCTTTCCGAGTACATCGAGATGACCGAGGAGATCACTACCGAGGGTTCCCACGATGTTACCCTGTCTGAAGAAGCAGTAACCACCCTGTACTCCTTCAAGCCCACGGCTACCGGTACCTATACCATTGAGCTGATCGGCAGCGACGTGGCTATGAGCGAGTGGCACACCACCCTTTACAACAAGGTTACAGATGCCGATAATGGCGTACTAACTGCTAAAATTACGGATGTAGGTCAGTCATTCCTTATCGGTCTGACCGGCGATGCTGCTGCCGCACAACTCAAAATCACCAAAAACGGCGAAGCACAATTGGATACAATCCCCACTGAGGATTACAAGAACACCTCCACTCCCGTTAAGTTCAACAAGAATGACTACACCTTTGGCGATGCCGTCAACATTACCGACTCCAAGGTTGACACCGCAGTTCTGGGTACCGATGGCTACTACCACCTGAACAGTGCTGACGGTCCCGTTCTGATCGTTGACTTCAACAGCAAGATCATGAATATCACCGAGGTATTCAAGAACGGAGCAACCAGCTATCCCGTGATTAAGAACGATGAGACCGTTAAGGTCATCAAGTATCAGGACGCACTGGGCGAGTACTTAATGGTTAAGGTCAACGAAGGTAACTTCAGTTTTGGCAACAAGTACCATCCCCTGACTGCTGACCTGATGGAGATGCTGAAGAATATTGGCCAGAACAATGATTGGTACGGCGAGAGCGGTCATGTAGGTGCAACTGAGGATGCCTGGATGTTCGCCTGCATCGCTGCTACCGCTAAGGAATCTACTAAGGAAGACACCACCAAGATTGAGATCACGGAAGGCATTTCCAAGGTTCCCGAGGCCGTTCAGGCTGCCGGTCTGAAGACCCCCGAAGCTGTCAAAGAGGCTCTGGTTCAGGCTCTGGTCGCAGCCAACAAGGATATGAACAAGGAAAATGTTATTCACTATGATGTTACCCTGATGTACTCTGAGGACGGCAAGACCTGGGTCAAGGCTGACGCATCTCACTTCCCCAAGGATGGCAAACTGACCGTTACCCTGCCCTATCCCAAGGGAACTGACAGCTCCTACACCTTCACCGTTGCGCACATGTTCACCAGCGATGCTTTCGGCAAGAAGCCCGGCGACATTGAGACTCCCAAGGTTACTAACACCAAGGACGGTATTCAGTTTGAGGTTACTGGTCTTTCCCCCATTTCCATAGCTTGGACCGCCCCCGAGAATCCCAAGACCGGAGACGTGGGCGTGATCGGCTTTGCTGCCGCTCTGCTGGTATCCTCTTTTGGCATGGTTACTACCATCATCTCCAAGAAGAAGGAAAACTAATTTCATAAAAAATAGGGTGCGTCGAAAGGCGCACCCTATTTTTTATGGAAAATAAGTCATATTTCTGTTTATCGGTCTGCTTGTTGTGTAGGAAATGATTGACCTGACGGTCAATGCATTGCTGCGCATTGCGGGGATACGGATTCTCACGACCAGTCTGCGGACTGGTCTCAGAATGACACAGAAGTGGGGTAGGCGCAACGCCTGCCAAGCAACTCTGTCATTGCGAACCAGTGCGTACACTGGTGTGGCAATCCGTACCCCCGGCGTTCATAAGAACGCCAACACCCATAGGGCGTTCTGTTTTCATACGCACCGGCAAATCGGAACTTTACGAAGGGGTTGCATTGTGTAGCTAAAAGTGGTATACTTATCCATGCAAAATACAAGGAGGAAATTACTATGAAGATCAAATCTATGCTTTTGCTGATTCTGGCTTTTGCCATGGTCTTTACCCTGTGCGCCTGCGGCGGCAATGAAGCTACCGGCAGCAACGACAGCACGCAGACGTCCGGCACCGAGGCAAGCACCCAGGCCAGCACGGATGCTACTGAGGACAGCAGCAAAGTTACTTATACCGTAACGGTATTGGATGAAGGCGGCAATCCTGTGGTTGGTGCCTTTGTACAGCTCTGTTTGGATGCGTGCATTCCCAGTGCTACCAATGCCGAGGGTGTTGCAACTTATAATGTGGAGGAAGCTGACTATAAGGTAAGCTTTGTCTCTATGCCTGAAGGCTACAGCTCCGATGCTACTGAATTTTACTTTGAGAACGGTTCTCATGAAATGACCATCACCCTAAAGGCTGTTGCATAATAATCTGATATAAACGCTCCGGGACACCCTCTGATGTCCCGGAGCATTTTTTATTAAGCACTGTCAAATGTTATTTCCTTTAGGGAAAGGTTATCTGTCCCATTTCACTTGGTCATCTTCTCCTGCTTCACCTTGTGGTCGATCACATGGCGGCTGGCAAGCTCCCGGTGGATGTCCTCCAAGGATATACCCATCTGGGTCATCAGAACCATCACATGATATGCCAAGTCGGCAATTTCATAGACTGTCTCCGCCTTATCGTCAGCCTTGGCGGCGATGATAACCTCAGTGGATTCCTCGCCCACCTTTTTCAGAATCTTATCGATTCCCTTCTCAAACAGATATGTGGTATAGGAACCTTCCTTTTTCTCCGTTTTGCGACCCTCGATCAGCTTCATCAGCCCTTCATAAGAAAACTCTGTACGGCTTTCACTGTCCCAAACGGGATTCGTAAAACAGGAGTGGGTGCCCAGATGGCAGGCTGGACCCACCGGCTCCACCACAACCACAAGCGCATCCTTATCACAGTCTGCGGTAATGGATACGATATTCTGATAATTACCGCTGGTCTCCCCCTTCAGCCACAGTTCCTGCCGGGAACGACTAAAAAAGCAGGTTTGTTCTTTATCCATAGATATTTGCAGGCTCTCTTTATTCATATATGCCAGCGTGAGCACCTGTTTGGTTACTGCGTCAACCACGATCGCCGGGATCAGCCCCCGCTCATCAAATTTCAGTTCATCAATATTTATCATTATAAACTCCTTACAGGCGTGTGGGGATTCCATTTGCCGCCATTTCCTTTTTTAAATCCTTGATTTGCACCTGACCAAAGTGGAATATCGAGGCCGCTAAGCCGGCATCAACCTTTGGCAACTCTTGAAATAAGTTGATAAAGTGCTCAATATTGCCGGCACCACCGGATGCAATCACCGGTACAGAAACTGCCTCGCAAACTGCACCCAGCATTTCATGGTCAAAGCCTCCCCGTACGCCGTCTGTGTCGATGGAATTGACCACAACTTCACCTGCACCGTTTTCTACGCACCGGCGAATCCAGCCAATCGCTTCCATGCCGGTGTCCTCTCTGCCACCCTTGGCAAACACCCGGAACTGACCGTCAACCCGCTTTACATCTACAGACAGGACAACACATTGGTCGCCATACCGCTTTGCCGCCCGGGAAATAAGACCAGGATCCCGGATCGCGCCGGAATTGACACTGACCTTATCCGCCCCGCACTTTAAAACCCGGTCAAAATCCTCAATGGCATTGATTCCGCCGCCAACCGTCAATGGAATGAACACCTTTTTGGCGGTTTCTGTGAGAATGTCCGTAAACAATCTGCGTCCATCCGAAGATGCGGTAATGTCATAGAACACCAGCTCATCCGCACCGGCATTGGAGTAAAATTCCGCCAGCTCCACGGGGCCTGACACATCGTTAAGCCCTTGAAAATTTACACCCTTAACCACTCTGCCGTCTTTTACATCCAGACAGGGGATAATTCTTTTTGTTATCATTGTGCCACCTCAATCGCTTCCCTAAGATCGATGGCGTTGGTGTAGTATGCCTTGCCGATAATGGCACCGTGAATATCCAGCCTCGCCAGACGTTTTACATCATCAACAGACGAGACGCCGCCGGAGGCAATAATCTGCATCCCAAGTTCTTTAGATAACCGGGCATACAGGGCATCGTTTGGTCCCTGCATCGCACCGTCTCTGGAAATATCGGTGCAAATCAATGTCCGAATCCCGATCTGTTCCATGCTGCGGCAAAACGCAAACGCTTCCAGTTCGCTTTTTTCCGTCCAGCCCTTTACCGCAACAAAGCCATCCTTAATGTCTACGCCAATGGCGATCTTATCGCCCCATGCATTCACAGCATTCTTTGCAAAATCCGGGTCCGTAACAGCAGCTGTCCCCAAAATCACCCGGTCCAGCCCCGCCTCCAGATACTTACACACGGTTTCCATAGAACGGATACCGCCGCCCACCTGACAGCGAAGTCCGGTTCGCTCCTTGACCCGGCAGATCGTTTCCAGATTGGGTGTTGTTCCGGATTTGGCTCCCTCCAAATCCACCATGTGAATCCACTGGGCACCCTTTGCCACAAAATCCTCTGCCACATTCGCCGGGCATTCATTATAAACGGTCATCTGTCCATAGTCTCCTTTAAACAGGCGAACCGCCTTGCCCTCATAAATATCAATCGCAGGATAAATCAGCATCATTACACCTTCATTTCCGCAAACGCCCGAAGGATCTCCAGGCCAACACTGCCGCTTTTTTCCGGGTGGAACTGGCAGCCAAATATGTTGTCCTTCTCCACTGCGGCAGTCAACGGTGCGCCATACGCAGTGGTGGCAATCACCGCGTCTCCGCAGTCTTTTGCATAATAGGAATGTACAAAGTAAGCGTAGTCCCCATCATGGATTCGGGAAAAAAGTTTGCTTTCCCGGGTAAAATTCAGCGCATTCCACCCCATGTGGGGAATCTTCAGTTCCTTGGGTATCACGTCTGAAATAGGCACCACGCACCCGGGTATCAACCCCAACCCCCTGTGGCATCCATACTCATATCCCTCATCCAGCAGAAGCTGCATGCCAAGGCAGATTCCTAAAAGGGGCTTGCCTGCCTTTGCCTCAGATATAACCACCTTATCCAGCCCGGTCTGCCGCAGCCGCGCGGCGGCATCTCCAAAAGCACCCACACCGGGCAGAAGGATTTTGTCTGCACTGCAAATCACATCCGGATCGGCAGTAACGGCAATATCAGCCCCCACCGCATGGAAGGACTGCTCCAGAGAAAATAAATTCCCCACGCCATAATCGATAATGGCAATCATCACAGCACTCCCTTTGTAGATGGGATTTCATCGGCACAGACAGGATCAATAGAAACTGCCGCCTTCAGGCTTCTGGCAACGGATTTGAACGTGCCCTCAATGATGTGATGGGAATTGGTACCTGCAAGCTGACGGATGTGCAGGGTTGCCGCAGCATTACGGACAAACCCCTGGAAGAACTCCTCCACCAACTCGGTATCAAAACTGCCCACCTTGGAAGTGGGAATATCCAAAGCGTAGCCCAGATAGGCTCTGCCGGACAGGTCTACAGCCGTCAGAATCAAAGATTCATCCATAGGAAGGGTGGTATCACCATAACGGCAAATTCCCTTTTTATCCCCAATTGCCTGAGCAAAAGCCTGTCCAAGCGCAATGCCAACATCCTCGACAGTGTGATGGTCGTCCACCCAGGTATCGCCCTTGCAGGTAAGGTTCAAATCAAACCGTCCATGCTTGGAAAATAAAGTGAGCATGTGATCCAGAAAGCCGCAGCCGGTAGCAATACTGCTTTTCCCAATGCCATCCAGATTTAGTTCTAAGACAATATCCGTTTCCCCGGTCTTTCGGGTGATTGTTGCAGTTCTCATACGTCATTCCTCCAATATTCCGGAAACAGCCGCCAGCAGGCTTTCCATCTCCTGTCTGGTGCCAATGGTGATACGAACAAAGGGTTTCAGCCGGGGACTATCGAAATAACGCACCAAAATCCCCGCCTGCTTTAACTTTCCGTACAGGTCCGCACCGGAGACGGCACTGTGCCCGGCAAGCACAAAATTCGCATAGGAATCTAAAACAGAAAATCCCATTTTTCGCAGTTGGTTTGTTGTAAATTCCCGGTTGCTCATAATCTTTTCACAATTTTCCCGGGTGTAATCCTCATCCTCCAAAGCCCCCAGTCCCGCCGCCATCGTCATGGCATTCACGTTATAGGGATTGATGGAGAATTTTGCGGTACGCAGATCCCGGATCAGTGCTTCGCTGCCAAATCCTACACCCAGCCGCCCGCCGGCAAGGCTGCGGGATTTTGAGAATGTTTGCGTAACCAAAAGATTATCGTATCGATCAATTAACCTTACAGCACTTTGACCACCGAAGTCAATATAGGCCTCATCAATAACAACAACATTATCGGGATTGCTCTGTATAATCTTTTCGATCTGCGCCAGAGTCATAAGCTGACCGGTTGGCGCATTGGGGTTTGCAATAAAAATTGTTTTCCCCGCATTCAGATAATCTTCCGCAGCAATGGTGAAATCCTCTTTCAGAGGTACCTGTGTATAGGGAATGCCCAAAAATTGCGCAAACACCTGATAGAAGCCATAAGTGATGTCGGGAAACATTGCAGGGGTGCTGGCATCGCAAAAAGCAAGAAACGCCAGATACAGAACTTCATCGGAACCGTTGCCGAAAAAAACCTGTGTAGGCTTCAGGCCTTGAATCTGCGCCATTTTTTCGGTGATGGCGGTACATTCCGGGTCAGAATAAAGCTGTAGGCTCTGTGCCGCCGCAGCAGCGTAGCTCTGTGCCTTGGGAGATGGGGGAAAGGGAGATTCGTTAGTGTTTAGCTTTATGTACCCTCTGTCCCTCGGTTGTTCTCCAGGGACATAGGGTTTCAGCTCTTTATATTTTTCGCTGAAAAAGCGGCTCATGGTCATTCCTCCATACGGATCATCGCACTGCGGGCATGGGCTGTCAGCCCCTCAGTCTCGGCAAAATACGCCACATCCCCCGCGACCTTTTTCAGTGCCTGGGGTGTAAAATAGGTATACTGGGATTTCTTAACAAAATCATCTACAGACAAAGGACTGGAGAACCGCGCTGTACCACTGGTAGGCAGCGTGTGATTGGGGCCAGCCAGATAGTCTCCCAATGCCTCCGGGCAATACTTGCCCATAAAAATGGAACCGGCATGACGGATCCTGTCCAGATAGTCAAAGGGATTATCCACACATAGCTCAAGATGCTCCGGCGCAATGGCATTGGCAATCTCAATTGCCGCCTCCAAGGTGTCTGCCACAATTATTTTACCATTGGTGTCAATGGAAACCCGGGCGATGTCTCGCCGCGCCAGCTTTTGCATCTGCTGCTCGATCTGTTCCTGTACCTGCTGGGCAAAGTCCATCGAATCCGTAACCAAAACTGCACTGGCTAACTTATCGTGCTCTGCCTGAGACAACAGATCTGCTGCCACAAAAGACGGATTCGCAGAGCGATTCGCTACCACCAGTATTTCGCTGGGCCCGGCAATCATATCAATAGCAACCTGTCCGAATACCTGCCGCTTTGCTTCTGCCACAAAGGCATTCCCCGGTCCAACGATCTTATCGACTCTGGGGACGGACTGAGTACCGTAAGCCAACGCAGCAACCGCCTGCGCGCCCCCTAACTTAAATATCCGATCTACACCGGCAATTTTTGCTGCCGCAAGGATGGCAGCGTTGATTTTTCCGTCCTTACCCGGAGGTGTAACCATGATGATCTGACCGCAACCGGCAATTTTTGCAGGGATACTGTCCATCAGCACAGTGGAGGGGTATGCCGCCGTGCCGCCGGGTACATAAATACCCACCCGGTCCATAGGAATAATCTTCTGGCCCATTACCACCCCTTCTCCATCGTTGATAAGGAAGCTGTTCCGCACCTGGGCTTGGTGGAATTTTCGGATATTGGCTGCCGCCGTCTGCAAAATACGAATCAATTCCCCGGGAACACTGTCAAAGGCATCCTCCAGTTCCTGCTGTGATACCTCAAGGGTCGTCAGTTTCGCCCGGTCAAAGCGTTCGCAGTATTCAAACAGCGCTTTATCGCCGTTTTTTCGTACATTGGTAATAATCTGACTGACAATTCCCGCCACATCGGTTTGCGGCACTGCACGGGCAAAAATCTGATCAAGATTGGTCTGACTGTATGGCAGAATTGGGATCATAGACTTTCTCTCCTTTACAGGCTATCCGTTATGGAGCGGATGGCATCGGTTTTAAACTTATAACTTGCCTTATTGGCAATCAGCCGGGCACTAATGGGGACAATTTCCTCAAGAACCTCCAAGCCGTTTTCTTTCAACGTCTTTCCTGTTTCAACAATATCCACAATCACATCAGAAAGATCCAGAATAGGAGCAATTTCAATAGAGCCATTTAGATGGATAATATCAATATTGCGTCCTTTGGAGGTATAGTAGCTCTTCGCTATATTAGGGAACTTGGTAGCTACACGCAGCGTCTGGGTCAGTGGGATGTTGCGGGAGGGAGAGCCCGCTACTGCCATTCGGCACTTGCCCACATCCAGATCAGCCAATTCATAAACATCCGGCTGATACTCCAGAAGAATATCCTTACCCGCTACGCCGATGTCCGCAGCACCGCGCTCCACATATACCGCCACATCCGATGGCTTTACCCAGAAATAACGCACTCCCGCTTCCGGATTCTCAAAAGTCAGTTTCCGGCTTTTTTCCAAAAGTGCGGGACAGGGAAATCCCGCATCGGCAAAGAGCCGGTAAACCGATTCTCCCAGCCGCCCCTTGGGCAGCGCAATATTAAGCATTGTTTTCAAGGGATTTCACCTCATTTCCTTCCAGAAGATAGCATTGTTTGCATGGCAGATCGCAGATATCCCCTGCTTTGGCAAATACAGTAATCCCCTGCTCCGCAAGAAACTGAACTGCCTTTGCCACCGCAGTAAGCGATGTATCTTCCGGATACAGAAGTACCGCATCTACCTCCGTTTGCTGAGAATCTACAGACAGCCGCTCCAGAAGATCGGGATACAGAGCAAATCCGATGGCTTTGCCATTGCGCTTCATTTTTGACATAAGCCCATCATACTCGCCGCCGGAAAGAACGCCGGTTGGAACCCCTTCCACAAAGCCACGAAATACAATACCGTTATAATAGCTCATATCGTTGACCACAGAGAAATCAACATTGACGCAATCTGCACCACATTGGGTCATGGCATCCAACAGGTTCTTAAACTGCTCCAGCTCCGGATCCCCAGCAAATACTTGCTCCACCCTGGGCATGACCAAGCGAGGACTTCCGCACAAATCAGCGATCTGCGCCAACGGCTCCCATGGAGCATCCACATCCTCACAGACACGGCGAAGCTCGTGAATGTTTTTGCTGCTCACTGCCTTTAATGCCTCATCCCGGGCAGTCCCCCACAGTCCACATCTGTCCATGAGCCGGGAAAGGAGCCCCATGTGGGAAATATCCAAAACACAATTTCTGCCGATGGTTTGCAGGCTTCTGACTGCCAGCAGCAGCACTTCCAGCACGCAGTAGTCATCCACCTGACCCATGCATTCCAGCCCTACCTGCATAATCTCACGAAAGCCTTGGTCGGATTTGCCCGGGCGGTAGACATTCTCCCGGTAGAACACCTTTTGAACCCCTCGGCTGTTGGGTACATTTTTAATAATTGAGAGGGTAACGTCCGGCTTCAACGCCATCAGCTTTCCGTCAGTGTCAGTAAAGGTTAGGACACGGTCGGAGATCAAAAAGTCCTTATTCCGGAGGTATAACTCATATTCCTCAAATTTGCTCATTGTGTAGGGCATATATCCCCGGCTGCGGTAGATACCCTCCAGTTTTTTTACAAGCTGATCCGTGCTCATTGCATTTCCTCCAACTTCTCCAGTGCGTCCCGGTAGCCGCCGGTGCCGTAATTGAGGCATTTGCTTACCCGGCTGATGGTAGCTGTGCTGACACCAACCTGCTGGGATATGGTTTGATAATTAACTCCCTGCTTTAACAGCACTGCCACATCCAGTCGCTGTGCCATATCCAAAAGTTCCTTAATGGTGCAAATATCCGAGAAAAAGCGATAACATTCCTCACGGTCCCCCAGATTCAAGATCACATCGAACAAACGGTCAACCGAATCATTGTTAATATGATGCATGGCTGTACCTCCACTTATAGTATATGATTTACTACTGTATCACATTAGTGTGCTAAAGTAAAGTCTTTTTAAGAAAATCGTCAAAGATTACAAAAGACAGACAAAAGGCACCACAGTCGTGGTGCCTTTTGTCAAAAATGCTTGGTATGTAACAATTATTCCTCGTTTGCAGCCGCAGTGGTTTCTTCCTGGGGAAACAAGAACAGTTCCCGGGTGCAAATCAATTTGTTATCCGCATCATAGAGACGGACGGTTGCGGGAAATTCCCCGGCAGGTGCCAGGAGGTGTCCATTAACCGCGTAGGAGACCAATTCGCCGATAGCCTCATTTTCCGGATGATCCCACACGCCCTGATAGTCGTGCCACTGTATATCATAGTCCATGCGAATATAACCGGGATTTGTCCGGCTGCCGGAAAGAGCGTACTGATAACGGTACTGCTTTCCTGTCTGATTATCCTCCCAGAAGGTCTCCAGATCCAATTCTGCCCGCACCGCCTCCGGGTAATCGTCAAAAATAACTACCGTCAGGTCATCCCCACTGGGAGGTCTTATACTGGACAGAAACACAGGCATTACGCAAACCATAATATCCTGTTCCTTCTCCCGGTAGCTAAAGCCGTGATAGCCCATAACATGCTCATCCGCATAGAGTATTACACCTTTTTCCGTCTTGGCAACCACCAACTGATCCGCGTATGTGGTTTCCAGCTGCTCGATGCCCAGAATATGAGAGGGGCCCACCATGTGTCTTTTTTCCATTCTGCGGAAGGCATGCTCCAAGTTAAACGCCGGCGCGCCCAGGAATATATACAGAAGCGATCCAAAAATCAGGAGCAGCAGCAAATTCAGTGCCACCTGGGTCTTCCGTGGGATTCGATCCAATATTGCTTCCCAGGTGTGCCGGAATTTCTCCATCAGCCTTTTCATGAATCGCCACCTCCCGCCAGATCTACCCGCAGCACCAGATCCCGTCCGTCCCGGTCATAGTGCAGCTCTATCCAATCAATATCCTCCTGTAATTCCTGAAAATTTATTTCGTAGGCATAGGTGAGGACCCCGATTCGTCGGGGACGGTAGTGCAACCGGTCATAGCGGGTGCCTGTACTGTCCTCAGCCCAGAACAGTCCTATGCCCGTGCAGGCATTTTCCTGCATCCAGGGCAGAGGATTGCTAACACACAGGCGCATATACAGGGTGTCAAAATATTCTCCGTTAGATGTGGGCTCATCAAAATATGTACGCCACAGTGCCGCCTCCTCCACCTGGAAAGTATATCCGTCGCAGCGAACAGAATCCTTTGGCTTCACATGGGCAACACATTCTTCGCCCCCCTGGGTATATGGGTCCCATACCATTGTACCTATATTGGATTGTTTTACAAAGTCTGAAGCCCAACGGATACCGTAGCCAATACAAAAACACAGCAATATCAGCACCAATCCCCGGGTGATGATCGCCGCATAAGCCCAGTGGGGTTTATGGATGGCAGCAAGCTGGGGGGCTAATTCCTCGGCGCTGCCCATGGCATCCAAAGTCATTTTCTCTGCCTCTTTTTCAGAAAAGCCCTTGTCAAGCAAGGTTTCGTATCTGTCCTCCAAGTGCTCGTACAGTTCCGCGTAAACCTTGTTTCTGTCCTTCCAGTAGCGGATCTTGCTGACCGCGTCCCTGCACCAATAGAAAAATTCACGGTTGAACATAACAGCCACCTCACAAGCCGCAGGGCGCAGCACCGATCACTGCGTTGACCTTCTCGGTAAACAGCCTCCATTCCTGTGTCTTATGCTCCAGATGTCCCCTGCCGTCTTCTGTCAGCCGATAGTATTTCCGCTCTCTTCCCTTCGGTCCTTCCTTGGTGTATGCGCTGACCAGCCCGTTTTTTTCCAGTGCATGGAGCAGTGGATAAAGGGTCCCCTCTTTCAACTCAAATGTATTGTCTGACCGTCGGGCAAGCTCTTCCACCATCTCATAGCCATACTTATCCCCATCCTTTAACAGCGATAGGATCAGCAGGGGCGTACTGCCGGAGAGCAGGCTTTTCTCAACCTTCATAAGAACACCTCTTATACCTAGATTATCTATGTATAGTATACATAGATAATCTAGGTATGTCAAGTGGATTATTTCTAAGCAAAGGTATGATACATATATACAAAACGACCGACCCGGGTGGGTCGGTCGTTAACATTATTAAACCTGTGCGATAGCTTGTTCCAAATCGGCGATCAGATCCTCGGTATTTTCCAGACCGCAGGAAAGCCGGATCAGATCTGCGCCTACGCCGGCAGCCTCCAGTTCTGCATCGGTCATTTGCCGATGAGTTGAGCTTGCCGGGTGCAGACAGCAAGTGCGGGAATCTGCAACATGGGTTTCGATGGAACCCAGTTTCAAATGCTTCATAAATACTTCTGCTGCCTTGCGGCCACCCTTGAGCCCAAAGGAGATTACACCACAGGAGCCATTGGGCATATACTTACTGGCAACCTCGTAATACTTGTCGCCCTTCAGTCCGCAATACTTGACCCAGGCAACCTTCTCATTGCTCTGGAGGTATTCGGCGATCGCCTGGGCATTGGCGCAATGCTGCTTCATGCGGAAAGGCAGGCTTTCCAGACCCAGATTCAGATAGAACGCACTCTGGGGAGACTGGATTGAGCCCAGATCCCGCATCAGCTGGACGGTACACTTGGTAATAAATGCACCTGCAAGGCCAAAACGCTCGGTATAGGTTACGCCATGATAGCTCTCATCGGGAGTACACAGACCGGGGAATTTCTCCGGGTACTTGGTCCAGTCGAACTTGCCGCTATCTACAATGCAGCCGCCCACAGCAACGCCGTGGCCATCCATATACTTGGTAGTAGAATGAGTAACGATGTCCGCGCCCCATTCAAAGGGACGGCAGTTCACAGGTGTTGCAAAGGTATTGTCAATAATCAACGGCACGCCGTTTTTGTGGGCGACCTTTGCAAACTTCTCAATATCCAGCACCGTCAGCGCAGGGTTGGCGATGGTCTCGCCAAACAGGGCTTTGGTATTGGGACGGAAGGCAGCATTCAGTTCCTCTTCGGAACAGTCGGGATTTACAAAGGTAACCTCTATCCCCATACGCTTCATTGTTACTGCCATCAGATTATAGCTGCCGCCATAAATTGCAGAGGAGGAAACAATATGGTCGCCGCAGGAAGCAATATTGAACAGGGCAAAGAAATTGGCTGCCTGACCGGAACCTGTGAGCATAGCGGCAGTGCCGCCCTCCAAAGCCGCAATTTTTGCAGCCACCATATCACAGGTAGGATTCTGCAAGCGGGAGTAAAAGTAGCCCTCTGCCTCCAGATCAAACAGCTTGCCCATATCCTCAGAGGTAGCATATTTGAAGGTCGTGCTCTGGATAATGGGAATCTGCCGGGGCTCCCCACTGGCAGGGCTGTAACCGGCCTGGATACACAGCGTTTCTGTTTGTAATTTTTTGTCCATAGGTATCACCTCAAAAGATTTTGTCCATTTAGAAATATTGTACTGAAACACACTTGCAAAGTCAAGGAATATCATTCCGGCAATCGCCCATTTAACTATATAGCCACCAGTTTAATAGAATCATTACCATCCGGACAGCGTTCTCTGTCCAATCCCTCGGCGCACCGACTGATATAGGAATTGCTGCATACCGATAACACAAGAAAACTGCCCTACGTTGTGTGGGGCAGTTCTCAATTTACTGATAATAGAAATACTTATAGAAGTTAGGGTATGCGTTTAGAAACTGTTGCAGATTTACTCGACTGTTGGAACCGGGATCATGAATCGTAAAGTTCGCCGCAGAAAGACTGCCGCCTGCAAACCCGGTAATTACCACCCAATGCTGCGACCCATAAGAATTTCTGGCACCTAACAGCACCGGTTTCCCCTGCTTCAGATGCTCATAAATGGCACTAAGGTATCCGGAACTGCTGGTAACCGGCACAAAGTTACTCGGCCAATAAACACTGCCAGTGGCGGTATACTTAAGTCTTTTGGACATGGCATCGGGATAGATCGTGATGCCTGTGCGGTAAGACTCTATCATGGCAATGGCAGTGGTGGCGCAGCCGATCTTGCCAATCGTTTTCCCGGAAGATCCGATAATTACATTGGCCCATCGTCCATCCGTCTGCTTGTAATTGGGAACCTTTAACGATATTGCGGCATTGCCGGATGTACTGCCGGAAAGATACCGGTCGCTGACATAGCCTGTCTTGATGCCGTGGTAAAGAATCCGACTCCAGCCATTGGCTGTGGACAGGCGGATGACCACTTCCCCTTTTGCAAGACTTGCCACCTTTTCATAGGTTGTGCCTGCACCTTTTCTGACATTCAAAGGTCCGGACTGAGTCGCAACGGTAACAGGTGTACCTTCGATAATGGTGATATAATTTGCGTGGCAGTAACCCTGCTGTCCCTTGCCGTACTCCACCTTCCACCATGCACCGGATTTTGACAGCAATGTGATATGGCTGCCCTTTCGCAAGGATGCTACCACCGATGCCTCTGTAGACCCAGAGGAACGAACATTCAGTGGACCGGACAACGTGGTTACCGCACCTGCCTTGGAGCTGAGCGTCGCCGCCTCCGACCGTACAGGGAGGACCAGTGCACCAAGAAGCATGCATGTTGACAAAATTACAGATATATGTTTTTTCATTGTTCACCTCGGTTATTTGGATTGCACAAGTGCTTGGCAATTATATCATAGATCGCATATCGGGGGAACAGGCCAAATATTGTAAAATATCCGCGTATGTACAAAGCAGGAAGGCCCCGCCAGACAGTCATCTTCGGACAAATGTATAACGCACCAAACGCAACGACCGCAGCAAACCTTAGGTTTGCTGCGGTCAATTATTACCTGCTGTGCTGCCGGACGAATCGGATCAACTGCTGCCAATCCTCGCGGCTGAAATAATGCAGCCCTTTCCTCAAATGGTAGCCAATATCTCCATCAAAGAACGCCTCGCCGGTATTCGCAAGTCTGTCAGGGCAGGAAACGCCTTTCTCAAACGCCGGCGATGCAGCCAGACAGCAAAGCTGCTCAGAAACCGGATCTGCCCACAGGTCCTCCGTGGCACTGCCAATGCACACCTTTCTGGGGGCAATGGCGGCAACCAGATAGTGCTGGTCAAAGGGCATCCGTTCTTCCTCACCCTTGTACTGCCAGTAATTTTCACAAAACCAGTACGGAAACCGGGTGCATATCTTCTGATGGGTTTCCCCCTGTTTCTGCCGTGTAATCGCCGCACCGGAGCACCCAGAGTTGTTGGAATATACAAACGGGAAACGCAAGTCTGTAGCACCTGTCAGAAGCGCCGTTTTACCCAGACGGGAATGGCCACAAACTACAGCGCGTTCCATATCCAAACACTCCAGCGTCTGGGCATAGTCCATGACCCGTTGCGCCGCCCACGACCACATAGCAATCTTGCCCGGATCGGTAGGTTTGCGCTTTCCATCGGGGTACAAAACACCTGCCAGACCATTGGTCATATCCTCATTATCGGTAGTAACATTCTCATAATTGAACGTCAGCACTGCAAACCCATTATCCACCAGTTCTTCTGTTGGCTGGTGTCTGTCAGGAATGTCAGATCGGAAATTGATATGTACAAAGAAGGGATGGTTCTCCCCCTGTGTGGGGAGAATCGCATGAAATGGGAAAGCAAATCCCTTACCATTCAGCAAACAATGGGCCGTTATCCGGTTGCACACCGCTTTTCCGGCGCAGAACTTTGGTATAACGCTTTCCTTCACTGTAAAATCCAGTTTCGCCGGTTAAGGGGGCAGATACCCGTAGACCTCCCTTTGGAGGATGTCAACCATTTGCTCCCGGGACAGCAGCTCCGGCAGATTCCTCTGTGCAAGCACTTCAAAAAGCATTTTCCTTACACATTCTTTTCGTTATCATTGTTATCACCGTTGGATTTCTCCTCTTAGATAAATCCAAATCATTCATCTCTTAATACCAACTCATAAGAAGCCGATTGTCTATCGGTTCTTTGCCAATCAGTATAGCAGACATTCTCTAAATGTGCAAGATATGGCTCTGCTTGATTTTGAGTTTTTGATAGGATACGGACACCCACTAACATATAAATTCCACGTGGACAGTTGCATTTAGATGGGTTCGAATCTCACCATCCAAATGCCCATACCAAAACAAAACACCACCCTAAGGGTGGAGTTTTGTTTTGTTGGGGGATGGTGGATTCGAACCACCGAAGGCATAGCCAGCAGATTTACAGTCTGTCCCCTTTGGCCACTCGGGAAATCCCCCATATTATATATTCTGCTTTTAGTCTGTCTGTGCCTGCTTGGAGCCGGTAGACGGACTCGAACCCCCGACCTACTGATTACAAATCAGTTGCTCTACCAACTGAGCTATACCGGCGGCTCAAACAGAACACGCTTATTATAGCGGTGCAATGACAAAAAGTCAAGTGTTATTTTGCCATTTTACAAAAGATATATCTACTTCCCTGCGGAGTTTAAAAACGCCCGGGAGCCTTTGCTCCCGGGCGTATAAAAATATGTACCGAATAGATATTAGTAGCCAACCTTCTCCCAGCACTCGAAGGGAGCAGCCAGTTCCTCGCTGATGTAGACCTGAGTCTTCTTGGTCTGCAACATGGTGGAGGGCAGGTAGGGAGTGATGGGGCCGTGGGTGCACAGACGGGAGGTCATTCTCTGCCAGGAAGAGAAAGTACCGCAGGTAGCCAGTGCATGGACCTCGATACGCTCCTTAGCACGCATAACATCCAGAGGTCCGATGGTAGCGGCACAGGGAGGTACGTTGGCGATGTCGCCGGACTGACCGAAGGTGCCGTTCAGGGAGTTCTGCATGATGGTCATGGGGTGCAGCTTGACGATCTGAGCGGGCTGGTTCAGCCACTCTTCGATGTCACCGGAGCCGATGAACTCGGGGATGGGATCTACGAAAGCCATGTGGCCAGCCCAACCGGGAGAG
>JAZRMP010000065.1:0-21911 GCA_045647705.1 Faecousia sp. | reverse complement strand
GGAATTCGTAACCCGTACCGGTTGTGACTCCCTGGCCATCGCCATCGGCACCAGCCACGGCGCATATAAGTTCACCCCCGAGCAGTGCACTGTTAACGAGCAGGGCATCCTGGTTCCCCCCGCTCTGCGCTTCGACGTGCTGGAAGAGGTCACCCGCCGTCTGCCCGGCTTCCCCATCGTTCTGCACGGCTCTTCCTCCGTTCCCCAGGAATATGTTGCTATGGTCAACGCCAACGGCGGCAAGATGCCCAATGCCATCGGTGTTCCCGAAGAGCAGCTGCGTAAGGCAGCAGCTCTGTCCGTCTGCAAGATCAACATCGACTCCGACCTGCGTCTTGCAATGACCGGCACCATCCGTAAGTTCTTCAACGACGAGCCTTCCAAGTTCGATCCCCGTGAGTACCTGAAGCCCGCCCGTGCCAACATCAAGGAACTGGTCCGCCACAAGCTGATCAACGTCCTGGGCTGTGCCGGCAAGGCATAAGCTTAACCCAATAATCAACCGGCTTCCTTATCCAGGAAGCCGGTTTTTTCTGTATACGGTTTGGCAAATTCCGATTTGATGGGCTGTTGCCCGAAATGCAGAATGCAGAATTAGGAGAACGGATTCTCACGACCAGTTTGAGAACTGGTCTCAGAATGACACAGAAGTGGGATAGGTGCTGCGCCTATCGAACAACTCTGTCATTGCGAACCAGTGCACACACTGGTGTGGCAATCCGTTTCCCCGCAATGCGCAGCATTGCATTGACCGTTAGGTCAATCATTTTTCACACGCAACAGCCCGACAAACAGGAATTTAGTAAGCCGCTTATCATTCAACAAATGAAATGCGCCCGTCTACTGCCATAACAGTTTGGGGCGCATTACTTTTTTCTGTACTTTTCCGGAATACCCAACAGATAGTCCGCAGACACACGAAAAAAGTGGCAAAAAGCAACAATATCCTCTACGCTGGGTTCAAATTTACCGCATTCGATATAAGATATTTTCCGTTGGGTCATATTGACCGCATTTCCAAGCTGGGTCTGGTTCAAATCCCGGTCCTCCCGGAGATTACGGAGTTTCTCCCCTAACGATAGTGTCATTCTCCTCACCCCGGGTATATTTTAACCTAGACACAAAACATCTATTGACATTTAGACGTTAAATGTCTATACTTAACAACAAGGGGAACTGATGTTCCTCAAAGAATAAAGAAAGAGGTATCATTATGAAAAAAATTACTTCCCTTATTATGGCATGCTTGCTTCTGTTTGTTCTGTGTGCGTGCAGCAGCAGCGAGCCTTCCTTGGTCGGAACAGCATCTACCGATAACACTTCCAGTGCTGAAA
Organism: Faecousia sp.; assembly: GCA_045647705.1. GTDB lineage: Bacteria > Bacillota > Clostridia > Oscillospirales > Oscillospiraceae > Faecousia. The sequence goes on along the minus strand of JAZRMP010000065.1, from coordinate 20,577 downwards.
CTACTACAGCTCCCGAGGATAAGACATTCAAGCTTGGCGATGCGGTAGAACTCAACAACATTGTTGTTAGTTTTGTCGATGTCATTGAGAGCACCGGTTCCGAATTTAACAAGCCCGCAGAAGGAAATGTGTATGTCCTGTGTGAATTTGAAATTTCCAATAATTCTGACGAGGATCTGGCTGTTTCTTCTATGCTGAGCTTTGAGGCATACTGTGATGATTATGCCTGCGAATACAGTTTAGGTGCCCTTATGGACAAGGATAATAAGGACCAACTGGACGGAACGGTTGCAGCCGGTAAAAAAATGAAGGGCGTTGTGGGCTATGAAGTCCCAACCGAATGGCAGGAACTGGAAATTCATTACACCCTGGATCTTTTACATAGCGACAAGATCGTTTTTGTAGCTACCAATAACTAAGGATATATTCCTTATCCCCATAATTAACCGGCTCCCTCACATTAAGGGAGCCGGTTGGTTGTTGTATGCACTTTGTCAAATTCCTGTTTATCGGTCAGCTTCACCAACCCATGTCATTTCGACCGACCCTGAGCGAAGTCGAAGGGGAGCGGAGAAATCCGTTCTCCTACAAGGTATTACGGATTCCTTGGCTCCCGTTGGTCGCTCGGAATGACAAGCAGTAAACTGCTTGTCAAATCGGAATTTGACGGCGGATAATTGTCTGCTTGCAATTACCATCTTCTACTTGTAAAGTTTTGCAAAATGTGGTAAACTAAGTTGATTTATTATGAGTTTAATTACGGAGTATATGTTATGTCAACTTTAGAGCAAGAAATCAGCCGCCGCCGGACCTTTGCGATCATTTCCCACCCCGACGCCGGTAAAACCACATTAACGGAAAAATTCCTGCTGTACGGCGGTGCCATTGCCCAGGCGGGCGTGGTCAAGGGCAAGAAGAACTCCCGTGCCGCCACTTCTGACTGGATGGAGATCGAGAAGCAGCGTGGTATCTCCGTTACTTCCTCGGTGATGCAGTTCCAGTACGGCGGCTTCTGCATCAATATTCTGGACACCCCCGGCCACCAAGACTTCTCCGAGGACACCTATCGCACCCTGATGGCCGCCGATGCTGCGGTCATGGTCATTGACGGCGCCAAAGGTGTAGAGCCCCAGACCAGAAAGCTTTTTAAGGTCTGCGCCATGCGACATATCCCCATCTTTACCTTTATCAACAAGATGGACCGGGAGACCCAGGACCCCTTTGATCTTCTGGACGAAGTAGAGCGAGAGCTGGGCATTGAGACTTATGCCATGAACTGGCCCATTGGCTGCGGCAAGGACTTTCAAGGCGTATATGACCGTGAAAACAGTCAGCTTCTGTTCTTCTCCGGCATCAGTGGTAAGGCAAAAGCCGATAAGCTGGCTGTAGACCTGTACGACCCTCAGGTAGCACAACTTCTGGACTCAGATGCCAAGCACCAGCAACTGATCGACGATGTAGAACTGCTGTCTGCCGGTCGGGAGATGGACATGGAGGCAGTACAAGGCGGCACACTTAGCCCTGTTTTCTTCGGTTCTGCTCTGACAAACTTTGGCATTGAGCCCTTCCTGGAAGCATTTCTGAAGCTGACACCCCCGCCCCTGTCCCGCACCGCGGACTGCGGTGTCGTGGATGCCTTTAGCCCGGATTTTTCCGCCTTTGTGTTCAAGATCCAAGCAAACATGAACAAGGCACACCGGGACCGTCTGGCTTTTATGCGAATTTGCTCCGGTAAATTCCAGCGAGACACAGAATACTACCACATGCAGGGCGGCAAGAAGATGCGCCTGTCCCAGCCTCAGCAATTAATGGCTGCGGAGCGGGAAATTGTGGAAGAAGCCTATGCCGGCGATGTAATCGGCGTATTTGACCCGGGCATCTTCGCTATTGGTGATACCATTACCGTTCCCTCCAAAAAGTTTCTGTATTCCGGAATCCCCACCTTTGCCCCGGAGCATTTCTCCCGGGTTTCTGCCAAGGATTCCATGAAGCGCAAGCAATTTGTAAAGGGCACCGAGCAGATCGCCCAGGAAGGCGCCATCCAGATCTTCAAGGTTCCCAACTCCGGCATGGAGGAAGTCATCGTTGGCGTTGTAGGCACTCTGCAATTCGACGTGTTCCAGTACCGCATGAAAAATGAATACGGTGTGGACCTGCGAATGGAGGGTCTGCCTTATGAGGAGATCCGTTTAATCGACAGCTATCCCGGTGATCTTTCCGACCTGAATCTGGGCTCGGACGCCGAACTTCTGGAGGATTACCGAGGCAGAAGTCTGCTGGTTTTCTCCAGCTACTGGGCCATCGATTTCACCATCAAACGTAACCCCGGTCTGGTTCTTTCCGAGATCGTCGTTGCGGAAGGTTAATAAAAAATGGACTGTCTTCAGACAGTCCATTTTTTATTAGAATAGGGTAGGCTTGATATGCCAGATTTCCTCAGCGTACTGACGAATGGTACGGTCGGAGGAGAATTTGGCACCGCTTGCTACGTTCACAAGACACTTTCTGCCAAAGGCCAGACGGTCTGCATAGTCCCGATTGGCCCGGAGCTTGGTATCGATATAAGATTCATAATCCATCAGTAGGAAGTAATGGTCTGCTTGATGCCAACTGGTACCGTCCAGCAGTGCATGGTACAGCTCCCTCTGGTCATCGTCTGTGGGGACCGTACCATCCACCAGCGTATCCACCGCCCGACGAAGCCGATCATTATGGTCGTAAATCCAACGGGGATTATACGTCGCCTTGCTGGAGTTGATAACATCCACGGTGGCACCAAAGATATAGTTATTCTCCATACCAGCCTCCCGGACGATCTCTACATTCGCACCGTCCAGAGTACCCAAAGTAACCGCGCCATTAAGCATCAGCTTCATGTTGCCTGTGCCGGACGCCTCAGTACCCGCAGGAGAAATTTGCTCAGAAACGTCTGCCGCCGGGATGATATGCTCTGCATAGGAGCAGTTGTAGTTCTGGACAAAAACCACCTTCAGCTTGTCGTGCATTTCCGGATCATTGTTAATCATCCGGGCAATGCGGTTAATATAACGGATGATAGCCTTTGCCCGGGCATAGCCGGGAGCGGATTTTGCACCGAACAGGAATACCGTGGGCTGGAAGTCTGTCAGAATGCCATCTTTCAACCGGAAATAAATATCCACAATGCTCAAAGCATTAAGAAGCTGGCGCTTGTATTCATGGAGCCGCTTGACCTGTACATCAAACATAAAGTCCGGATCCAGTTTAATGCCCTCCTTTTGGGCAATTATCTGGCAGAGCTGCTCCTTCTTCTGGTGCTTGACCGCATTGAACTGGCGCACCATATCGTCATCGATCATAGCTTTGAGCTTATTCAGCCGGTCCAGATCCCCCAAGAAGTCGCCGCCAATACGGTACTTAATCAGTTGGGTCAGCTCCGGATTACAGAGCCCCATCCACCGCCGGGGCGTAACGCCGTTGGTCTTGTTCTGGAATCGCTCCGGGAACACCGCATACCACTGCTTGAAGCAGTCATCTTTCAAAATCTGGGAGTGGATCTCCGCAACGCCGTTAATATAGGTACCCACATAAATGCTCAGATTTGCCATGTGGGCAGTATTATCCCGGACGATGTACAGGTCCGGATGCTCCTGCTTCAGTTTTGCATCGATCCGCAAAATAATGTCCACGATCTCGGGAACCACGCTTCGCAGCAGATCCAAAGGCCACTTCTCCAGTGCCTCACCCATAACCGTATGGTTGGTATAGGAGAAGGTCTTTTGGGCAATCTCAAAGCTTTGCTCAAAGTCCATTCCCTCCAGCATCAACAACCGAATCAGCTCCGGAATGGACATAGCCGGATGGGTATCATTGAGCTGCACCGCATAGAACTCAGCAAAATGGCTCAGGTCGCCGCCGTGAGCAGACTTATACACCCGGATCATATCCTGAAGAGATGCCGAAGACAGCACATACTGCTGCTTGATGCGCAGACGTTTGCCCTCCCATGTAGAATCATTGGGATATAGGACCCGTGTAATGTCTTCTGCCTTGTTTTTCTGGGTCAGTGCCCGCAGGTAGTCCTGATCGTTAAAGGCGCCAAAATCCAGTTCCTCCTCTGCCTCACACTGCCACAGGCGCAGGGTACCCACATTGTCTGTGCCATAACCCACTACAGGCACGTCATAGGGGACCGCCAGAACTGTATGATCCGGGAATTGGACCTTGACGGTGTGATTATACCGGCGGTAGGACCAGGGATCACCAAACTTTGCCCAGTCGTCCGCCGCTTCTACCTGACTGCCGTTTGTATCGAAGCTCTGCTTAAACAGGCCAAACCGGTAGCGCAGACCGTAGCCGGACAACGGAATATTGGTACTTGCCGCGCTGTCCAGGAAGCAGGCAGCCAGTCTGCCCAGACCGCCGTTACCCAGTGCTGCATCTTCAATATCCTCCAACACAGCCAAATCCACACCGTGCTCAGAAAACACCTGCTTGATCTCGTCCAGAAGCCCCAGATTATACAGGTTGGAATAGACCAACCGGCCAACCAGATACTCTGCCGAGATATAGTAGGCCTTTCTCTGGTGCATACGTGTATGCTTGCTGCGGCTCCAGTTATCGCTAATCGTCATCATCACCGCAGTACCCAGCGCCTCATGGAGTTGCTGAGGTGTGGCATCTTTCAGGGACACATCGCAGGTATACTTTAACTGCGCCTCCGTCATCTTCAAAATATTCAGGCAATTAAATTTCATCTTTAATTCTCCTTATAGGGGAAAGTTTTTATGATTGCTCCACCAGCCGGCCATACAGCCGTGTCATGGCGTAAATTTTTTCCGCAAGGGCATCACAGAAGCTGTCCGGTGCCGCGCGCCATGTCCAGTTGGTGCCATCGGAAGTGCCTGGAAGATTCATCCGCGCCTCGCCGCCCAAATCCAGATAGTCCTGCATCTGCACAACTACTGTATCGGACACACTGCTCATGGCAGTCCGAATTACCCCCCATACATAGCCTTCCTGCTCTGTCAGCTTCATATACTCAACAGCATAGGTAACTGCATCCCCATCCGCCGTTTGGAACCACTGCCGCATAGTCATATTGTCATGGGTACCTGTATAGCAAACAGTGTTCTGTATATAAGTATGGGGCAAATATTCGGAAGGTTCCCGGGAATCGAATGCAAACTCCAACACTTTCATGCCAGGCCAACCGGATTCATCCCGCAGCTCCAACACTTCGGAAGTTAAGAACCCCAGGTCCTCTGCAATAAAGTTTAAATGCGGAAGGTTTTTCCGAACAGAACGGACAAAGTCCATCCCCGGACCCTTCACCCACTGACCGTCCCGGGCTGTGGTGTTCCCAAAGGGCACCGACCAATAGGCTTCAAAGCCCCGGAAATGATCCAGCCGGACCGCATCGTAGCGTTTTCCTGCGGCTGCAAGCCGACGCACCCACCATCTGTAATCATCCCGGGCCATGCGGTCCCACCGATATAATGGATTGCCCCAAAGCTGACCATCCTCAGAAAAAGCATCCGGGGGGCATCCAGCCACAGCTTCGGGCCGGAGCATTTCATCCAGTTGGAATAACTCCGGTTCACACCACACATCCACGCTGTCCATAGGCACATAGATGGGCACGTCGCCGATGACTGAAACACCATTCTTATGGGCATAGGCAAGCAGCGCAGACCATTGCCGGAAGAACAGATATTGAACAAAACAGTAAAACCGCACCTGATCCTTATGGATTTGTCTTGCCTGCCAGATCGCCTCCGGCTGACGATACTTAACTTTCTCCTCCCATTCGTACCATGGCGCACCGCCGTTAGCATCCTTCAGTGCCATAAACAAGGCAAAATCCGGCAGCCAATCGCTGTTTTCCATGCAAAAAGCATCCAGTTCCTGCTCATCCCGGAACCGGCTATAGGCAAGACGCAGAATATCCAGACGGTTCTGATACAAAAGGCCGTAATCTACCTTATCCTCCTGCACTCCCCAGCAAACCGAGGATGGCTCGTCCGATAGCAGCAGTCCCTCCTCCACAAGCATATCCAGGTCAATCAGATAGTGGTTGCCTGCAAAAGTGGAACAGGACTGGTAGGGCGAATCTCCGTAACCGGTTGGATTCAGTGGCAGGATCTGCCAATAGCTTTGCCCGGCTTTGCGAAGAAAATCCACAAAAGTATAAGCATTTCTTCCCATTGTGCCTACACCATAAGCTGACGGCAATGATGTTATATGCATTAAAATGCCACTCTTACGCATAGTATACGCTCCTTAAGTAGGTACTGTTACCAAAAATTGTAATCGTTTACAATTTCTGGAAAGTAATACAACCCCATTTTCAATTCCTATATGAGAGTAATACTTTTTTCCCTATTTGTCAAGAGAATCCGTATGGGCAAAAAGAACAAAAAAGCAGGCCTGTCAATGACAGGTCTGCTTTCTAAGTACAGAGATTTAAGCTTCCAGATTAACACCGGTCTCCTTATTGAAGACGTGGCAAACATTACCGGCAAAGCCAACCTTAACGCTGGCACCGGCACGCAGAGCCGCAACTTCAGCACCAGTCATGTTCATAGTGGAAACAATGACGATCACGTCCTTGCCGTTGATGTCAACATGCAGGTGGACGGAAGATCCCATCAGCTCGTTAACTTCGATCTTGGCCTCAACGCCGCCCTCAACCAGCGTCAAGTGCTCAGGACGGACACCCAAGGTGATGTCCTGCTCCTCAACATTGTTGGCAGCCAGGCGAGCCTGCTTCTCCTCGGACAGTTCGACGGTATAGCCATTCATCTCAACAGCATACTTGCCGTTAGCCTTAACCAGCTTTGCATCGAAGAAGTTCATCTGGGGAGAACCGATAAACCCTGCGACAAACAGGTTGTAGGGATGATCGAAAACCTCCTGAGGTGTGCCAATCTGCTGGATGAAGCCGTCCTTCATGATGACGATACGATCGCCCAAAGTCATAGCCTCAGTCTGGCCATGGGTAACATAAACGAAAGTGGTGTCGATACGCTCACGCATCTTGATGATCTCAGCACGCATCTGGTTACGCAGCTTGGCATCCAGGTTGGACAGAGGCTCATCCATCAGCATGACCTTAGGATCACGGACGATGGCGCGGCCGATGGCAACACGCTGACGCTGACCGCCGGACAAAGCCTTGGGCTTACGGCCCAGATACTGGGTAATGTCCAGAATCTCAGCAGCTTCCTTAACCTTGCGGTCAATTTCTTCCTTGGGAGTATGACGCAGTTTCAGTGCGAAAGCCATGTTGTCATACACGGTCATGTGTGGGTACAGCGCATAGTTCTGGAAAACCATTGCGATGTCCCGGTCCTTGGGAGCCACGTCATTGACCAGCTTGTCGCCAATCCACAGCTCGCCCTCAGAAATCTCTTCCAGACCGGCGATCATACGCAGGGTGGTAGACTTACCACAGCCGGAAGGACCAACCAGAACGATGAATTCCTTGTCAGCAATCTCCAGGTTGAACTCCTGAACGGCGACCACACCCTGTCCGGTAACCTGCAGCTTAGCCTTCTCGGCCTCACGCTCCATGTAGGCAGCCAGAGCTTCGGGGTCCTTCTTCTCCATCTTCTTGAGTTGCTTTTCCTTCTTCTTGTTGCGCTTGACGTCATCACCACTAAACGGGTAGATTTTCTTGACGTTCTTCAGGGTCAAATTTGCCATACTTCTCGACTCTAAGCATACCGACTCCTCGCGTATGCTCTCACTGTAACCGAGCAAAACAGCTACAGCATTACGACAGGTCTCCACACTGCCGTACCGTGAGTCCAACGGTGTGTATATTTCCTCCTTTTTTGACCTATGACAGCTATTTTTGTGGAGTAGATGCCATAAGCCCGGGTGCTATAATAATAGCACGAAAAGCAAGCCTTCGCAACCGTTTTTTCTTACAGTTTTTTAGGTCGTTTTTTGTATATATTGCCAGTTTTAATAAATAGCACAACTCCCATCGCTGTCTGCAAACAACGTACTGCTGTAAAAAGCCTGTATAGCATCTTTCATCGCATACACATCCCGAACACCAATGGTCTCATAGCAGGAATGCATAGCAAGCTGAGGCAGGCCAATGTCTACAGACGGGACCGACACATGGCCCAGGGAGATACAGCCCAGAGTAGAGCCACCGGGGAGATCCGCCCGGTTATAATAGGTCTGCATCGGCACATCTGCCTGCTGACAGATTTTCCGGAATACCGCTGCGGAAGCACCGTCAGTGGTATATCGCTGATTGGCATTGAACTTCAGTACCACACCCCCGTTAATCACCGGCGCATTATTGGGATCGGAATATTCCGGATGGTTGGGGTGCAGCCCATGGGCATTGTCCGCAGAGACCATAAAAGATCGACTGAGCAATACCTGTTCTTCTAACTCCAACGCTCCGCAAATCCGCCCCAGCACACTCTCCAGCATCCGGGAGCCTGCTCCCTGTGCCGAGCCGGAGCCTACCTCCTCACTGTCAAAAACACACAGCACAGGGATTTGCCGGGTGTCTGCCGCATCCAAAAAGCCTTGGGTACAACACCAGGCGCAAGCAAGGTCATCCAGTGCCGCAGAGGAAATATATTCCTCGTCCACACCCCAGACCGAGGCATTCTGGCGTACATACAAATAAAGGTCGTGCCCCAGAATTTTTCCGCCGGCAGCCTGTTCTAAAAGCATCTCCAATTTTCCCTTGGCCGCCTCACCACCTACCAGTGGCAATGTATCCACCGCGGGGTTCCAGGCATAACCTTCATTGGCTTTGCGGTTCATGTGAATAGCAACATTAGGAATTAACAAAAGGTCCTTGTCAATATCCACCAGACGGCTTTGTACCCCGTCTTCCGTCTCTACCATCACCCTGCCGGCAATAGACAATGGCCGGTCCAACCAGGTGCTTATCAGCATGCCGCCATACTTTTCTGTCGACATTCGGGTATATTTCCCGGTCAGTTCCCAATTCTCCTTTACCTTAAAGGATGGGCGATCCCCATGGCTGGCACTCATCAGAAATCCAACGGGCTTTTCCATCGGCACCCGGAAGGCAATCACAGAGCTGCCGCCCCGGGTCAGAAAATATCTGCCACCGGGATCAAGCTCCCAATGCTCCCCCTCAGAAAGCCGGGTATACCCGGCTGCCTCCAACATCCAAACCAAGCCCGCCACTGCGTGATATATGCTGTGCGCTCCGTCCAGAAAATTTTTAAATTCTTCAATTCTATTGTCCATAATTCTCCTCCGAACCCAAAATCATATAGGTTTATTGTAACTAATTTCTTCTGCTTCGTCAATCGGGACAACGGAAAGTTTTCCACAGGTCGATTTCGGTCGAAATGTTCATTTTTCTCCATAAATCGACATTATTTGTCGTCATTTGTCGAGCGATTCTTTCGGTTTTTCCTTGCAAATCCGGGCGTATTATGCTAAATTATATTTGTCGCAACGCGGCAATGCCTGCCGCAGCCAAGGGGGATCGATTCTTTAAAGTCAGGAGAGGAAATTATGGACAATCATACAACCGTGATCATCGCAGACAATACGGAGGAATTTTGCACCAATCTGACAACCGCTCTCAAGCGGGCAGATGGGTTTCAGGTTTTGGGGACCGCCAACGACGGGGAGCAGGCGATCCGCATGATCACCGAGCGCAAGCCAGATGTGCTGGTTTTAGACCTAATGCTTGCTAAGCAGGACGGTCTGAGTGTTTTAAAGGCGATCTCCTCTATGGAACGGCGTCCCGTTACATTGGCTACATCCCGATTCGTTACAGACTATGTGGCATCCGCCGCAGCGAATCTGGGCGTTCGTTATCTGATGCTCAAACCATGTGATATGACTGCTCTTGTGGAACGACTGGAAGAAATTCGCGGTGGGGAGAGCCACCGGCAGCCTACAGCACGCAGCACAAGTGCCAACAGCATCGAGACTATGGTAACAAGCATCATCCACGAGATTGGCGTCCCCGCCCACATCAAGGGCTATCAGTATCTTAGAGAAGCGATCATTATCGCCGTCAATGACATGGATGTCATCAATGCCATTACAAAAGTATTGTATCCCCAGGTTGCAAAAACATTCCAGACAACGCCCAGCCGGGTAGAACGCGCCATTCGCCACGCTATTGAGGTGGCATGGGACCGGGGCGATCTGGATACGCTACAAAGGTTCTTCGGCTATACTGTCAGTAATACAAAGGGCAAGCCTACCAACAGCGAGTTTATTGCGCTGATTGCGGACAAGTTACAGCTCCAGCTAAAAAATACCGGTGCCGTCCACATGTAAAAATATGCCTGGCTTTGTGAAAAACACAGAGCCGGGCGTATTTTTATATTTTATCCCCTGTAGGATCATCACCTTGACCGGTCAGACCTAATTCCGCAGAGGATGTTTTTGCTCCAACAAAGTATATTGGCACCTTATTGTATCCACCCCCTCTCCTGTCAAGAAAACAAGTGAAAATTCATTGACAGCAACACTGGGTATCACTTATAATATAAAAAATACTAACACATTGGAGGATCTACCGATGAACGAATTGCAGCAAAAAATCAGTCAAATCGGCGTTGTGCCAGTTATTAAACTTAATGATCCCAAACGGGATGCAAAACCCCTGGCAGACGCTCTGTGTGCCGGCGGCGTACCTGTGGCAGAGGTTACTTTCCGGGCAGCCGGTGCTGCCGAAGCCATTCGCATCATGTCTGAAAGCCATCCGGAGATGCTGGTAGGCGCAGGCACTGTGCTAACCACCGAGCAGGTGGACCAAACCATTGCTGCCGGCGGTAAATTTGTTGTAACCCCCGGTCTGGATATTGAGATTGTTAAATACTGCCAGGAAAAAGGAATAAGCATTTTCCCCGGCTGTACCACTCCCACCGATTACCACGCTGCCTACAAGCTAGGTCTGGAAGTACTGAAATTCTTCCCAGCAGAGCAGTCCGGTGGTCTGGAGAAAATTAAGGCTATGGCAGATCCCTTCCCCATGTTTAAAGTCATGCCCACCGGTGGTGTGAGCCTGAAGAATCTGGCAACCTACGCCGCCAATTCCGTGATCTGTGCCTGCGGCGGCAGCTACATGGTAACTGCTGACCTGATTGAGAACGGCAAGTGGGACGAGATCACCGAGCTTTGTAAGAAATCTGTACAGATCGTTAAGGAGGCACGAGCATAATGGAAGATAAGGAGCTGCTGCAGGAAGAAGAATCCAACATCCTCACCTTTGTGGACGAGAACGGTGAAGAAGTAACCTTCGAGTATATGGACTGCATCGAGTACCAAGACAAAGAATATCTGGCACTGCTGCCTGTAGATGAAAACAGCGCAGAGGTGGTTATTCTGGAAATTGAGACTGTGGATGATGAGAACGAAAACTACCTCACCGTGGAAGACGATTCTACTCTGGAAGCTGTGTACGCCATCTTCAAGGACCACTATAAGGACATCCTCACCTTTGAGGACTAATTAAAGCGGGCTGCCGACCGGCAGCCCGCTTAATTTTTCAAAAGTTTTTGCATCCCTCGCAGTTGCCGTGGGGCTTCATCTGCAGTTCATTGATCTTCATGCTCACAGTGGTACAAGGAGGCACGGACTTTGTGATAAAGGCACTGGCACCGATCACACACCCCTGTCCGATCACTGTTTCACCACCCAGAATAGAGGCATTGGCATAGATGGTTACATTGTCTTCAATGGTCGGATGGCGGCGTTTGCCCCGGAGATTCTGACCGCCCCGGGTAGAAAGTCCACCAAGGGTAACCCCCTGATAAATTTTCACATTCTCGCCAATCACCGTGGTCTCACCCACAACGATGCCGGTTCCATGGTCGATAAAGAAATACTTGCCAATGGTTGCACCGGGGTGAATATCGATACCGGTGATACTGTGGGCATATTCCGTCATAATCCGGGGAATCATAGGTACATTCAGTGTATACAGCTCATGGGCAAGTCGATAAACGGTTATGGCAAACAAGCCGGGGTAAGAGAAGATCACCTCAGACATCCCCGTAGCGGCAGGGTCGCCATCATAGGCAGCCTGCAAGTCCGTCTGCACTATAGCCCTTACCGCAGGGATTCTCCGCAGGAACTCCAGAGATACATCCTGGGCATGCTCCTGCGCCGTGGCTTCTGCCTCACCCGCGCCCTGAAACACCAGTGCTATCTGCCGGTTGAGATTAAAGGTAACATCCTCAATAAGCATTGACAGGTTGTGTCTGGCATTATAGATCCGATATGTCTTATCCCGAAAATAGCCGGGAAAAACAATCCGGCGCAGCTTTTCGATTATATCAATAACTGCATCCTTATCCGGCTGACGGGACATCTCCATACGGTCAATATCCCGGTTACTGCCATAGTCCTCAAGAATTGTTTCCACAACGCCTTCAATCCTGCGTTCAAATAATTCCATAACATACCACCTCACTGGGGTTTTATTGTTTTATACCACACTGCACCCCGAATGTCAACGCTGCCATTGACAACCCGGGCAAAGCCGTTATATAATTTTACCAAGACGTTTTAGGGGGAATCACCATGGATCGAATCTACGCATCTGCTCAGGAACTGGTGGGCAACACGCCTCTGCTGGAGCTTTCCAACATTGCTAAAAAAGAAAACTTATCAGCTAAAATCCTTGCCAAGCTGGAATATCGCAATCCTGCCGGTTCTGTTAAAGACCGGGTCGCCCTGTCCATGATTCTGGACGCAGAAAGCAAGGGGATTCTGAAGCCCGGCAGTGTCATTATTGAACCCACTTCCGGTAACACAGGCATCGGTCTAGCCTCTATTGCCGCCTGCCGGGGATACCGGGTAATAATCGTTATGCCCGACTCCATGAGCATGGAGCGCAGGCTTCTTATGTCTGCTTACGGAGCTGAGCTGATTCTGACCGAAGGTGCTAAAGGCATGCAGGGTGCCATTGATAAAGCCAAGACACTGGCTTCCCAAATCCCCGGTAGTTTTATTCCCGGCCAGTTTGACAACCCTGCCAACCCTGCCGCCCACAGAGCCTCCACAGGACCGGAAATCTGGGAGGACACCGATGGCCATGTGGATATTTTTGTGGCAGGCGTGGGCACCGGCGGCACACTGACCGGAACCGGCAATTATCTGAAAGACAAAAACCCTGCTATCGAGATTGTTGCGGTAGAACCCGCCGGCTCCCCTCTGCTCTCTAAGGGTCTTTCCGGTGCACACGGCTTACAGGGCATTGGTGCAAACTTCATTCCTTCTGTTCTGGACCGACAGATCTATGACGAGGTCATCACCGTAACCGAGGAACAGGCTTATACCGCAGGTCGTATGATGGGGTGCAGCGAGGGAATTTTGGTAGGTATTTCCTCCGGTGCTGCCCTTCACGCTGCTATCACACTGGCGAAACGCCCCGAAAACGCAGGAAAAACCATCGTTGTTATCTTCCCGGATTCCGGGGACCGGTATCTGTCTACCCCAATGTATCAAAAATAACACCATACCCCCGAAGCTGCGCTTCGGGGGTATCAAATTATTCATCTACACGGACAATATCCGCGCCCAAGGCTGTAAGCTTTTCCACAATATTCTCATAGCCCCGCTCCACAAAGTTGGCATTATGGACCACTGTGGTCCCCTCTGCTGCCAGACCGGCAATAATCAGCGCCGCGCCGGCACGCAGATCGTGGGCTGAGACCTCTGCACCCCGGAGTTTTTCGCACCCGGTAACCTGTGCGGTCTTGCCATTAATCAGAATATCGGCGCCCATTTCCTGCAGCTCGGTACAGTAGCCGAAGAAACGGGTCTCATAAACATTTTCCGTCAATCGGCTAACGCCACTTGCCAAAGCCATACACACACAGATTTGCGCCTGCATATCGGTGGGGAAACCGGGATAAGGCCGGGTCTTAACTGTGGTATAGTGCAAACGGCCTTCAGACTGGATGCGAATAGAATCATCGTAGTTGATAACCTTGGCACCCATTTCCTGCAATTTGGAAGTAATGCAGTCCATGTGCTTAGGGATCACATTTTTCACCAGAACATTGCCGCCCGCCGCGGTTACTGCTGCCAAATAAGTACCCGCTTCAATCTGGTCGGGAATGATCGCGTATGTACCGCCTTGTAAATGCTCCACGCCCCGAATCTTCACTGTGTCTGTACCGGCACCGGAGATCCGGGCACCCATAGTATTGAGGAAGTTGGCAAGGTCAACAATATGGGGTTCCTTTGCCGCATTCTCAATCACCGTCTGACCGGGCAACAGCGTTGCCGCCATCATAATGTTCACAGTAGCACCCACACTAACCACATCCAAGCTAATGCGGCTGCCGCAAAGGCCGTTCACACCCGGGCGAAGGTTTACATAATCCTCCGTTTCCTCTACCTCTGCACCCAATGCACGGAAGCCCTTAATATGTTGATCAATAGGCCGAGATGCAAAGTTACATCCACCGGGCAGTGCCACATTGGCACTGCCAAACCGGCTCAACAGTGCGCCCATCAGATAGTAGCTGGCACGCATCTGCCGCACCAATTCGGGATTCGGCTCTTTCTTTGTAATATTGGTGCAGTCCAATATAATTGTCCCCGGCTCCTCCCGGGTAATCTGTGCACCCATATCCTCCAAAATTGCCAGGAGAATCCGCACATCGGAAATATCAGGAACATTTTCCACACGGCACTTTCCCCGAACAAGGATTGCCGCAGGCAAGATTGCCACAACCGCATTTTTCGCGCCACTGATAGTAACCTCGCCGGACAGGGGTCTACCGCCCTTAATTTCATATCTCGCCAAGGAAGATCCTCTCCTTGCAAATTTCATTTAACCTTGAAAATTATAGCACATACATTGCGTTATGTAAAGTACAATTTTCCTTCGATTATCGCCTTAAACCCTTAGGATAGTGATTTTTAAGTACATTTCCATCCCCTTTTCCCCATCCAAGAGAGAATCCATCAACGGTTACCAGACACCATCCCATGCACCGGGACGGAATCGTCTCTCCGTGCAAATATGCCTTAATTTCCTCCGAATCCACAGAAAGATTTTGCACAGTCTTCGCTGTCTTCAGCCACAGGGCAAGGGCGTGGGCTGGTTCAAACCGGTTTTTCTTTACCTCGCCCAGCTCCAGACCCGGACGCAAGACCCGGATACCGCCAATATTCGGCATCTGTTCCGGTACCCAGTAAAGACTCTGTCCAAACAGCACTGCCCTGCCGGAAGGCAGGGTAATTCCCAGATTCTGAGCAAACTCCACCCATTCCTTTGGTAGCTTCTCCCCCGTCAAACCAGAACGGTCTGTTCCTTCCTGGCTGGTTTCATGCTGTTCCTTTTTCCGTAACACAGCAGCAAAATGCCCTTCACCCAGCAACTTATGGGGCCAAAGTCTGTGAGAGCCGTTTGGTCCGGGTGTAAACCAAGGTGTTTGTATCGCCTCCGGGGTAAACTCCGGATGCTGGTGTAAAAACACTTCCACCGCTTGCTCATTTTCCTCCGGGGCAAACGTACAGGTAGAGTAGACCAGTCGTCCCCCGGGACGGACCAGTTCCGCACCGGAATGCAGAATTTCCACCTGCCTCCGGGCACACATCTGTACCGTTTCCGGGCTCCAATCCGTTACCGCAGCCTCCTCCTTACGGAACATCCCCTCACCGGAGCAGGGCGCATCAATTAGTACCCGGTCAAAGAAGCCGACGAAACGGTCTGCCAGACGCTGTGGATGCTCATTTGTAACCAATGCATTGGCAATGCCAAGCCGTTCCACATTTCTGCTAAGGATTTTGGCCCGTTTGGGATTCCACTCATTGCATAGCAAAAGTCCTTCCCCACCCATTCTGCCGGCGATCTGGGTGGACTTTCCTCCGGGCGCGGCACATAGATCACAGATCCGCTCCCCCGGTTGGGGATCCAAAAGTGCCACCGGTGCCATAGCACTGGCCTCCTGTAAATAGTATACGCCGGCTTCATGGTATGGGTGCAAACCGGGACGGGCATCCGGATCATAATAATAGCCCATCGGCTCCCACGGTACCGGTTGTTCTGCAAACGGCAGACTGGGGACTGTGCCCTTCAGAGGATTGAACCGCATCGCCACCGCTCTGGGACGCTCCAGGCTTTCCAAAAACGCCGGATACTCCTCCCCCAACTGGTACTTCATTCGATTTAAAAACCCCTCAGGAAGCATATACAAACCTCCATACTGTCTTTTTCTGTATCATAGCATACCCTGTAGGTTTTTTCCACAAAAACCTGCTTGACAAGCCTGTCCAATCATTAACTTTTATTTAAAATTAGGCGGTGCAGTTCCATGAACTGCACCGCTTATATTTATCCAATTATTCCTCGCCCTTCTTAGCTTCGTCGATAATCTTCTGCTGGTTGGCCTTGGGAACTTCCTCGTAACGAACAAACTCCAGCGTGAAAGAGCCACGGGCTTGGGTCATCGCACGCAAATCAATGGCATAGTTGCCCATCTCTGCCATGGGAACCTCTGCCTCAACCACGGTATTGCCGTCAGCATCAGGGGTCATGCCCAGAGGACGGCCCCGGCGCTTACTCAGATCACCCATTACATCGCCCACATAGTTCTCAGGCACGGTAACTGCCAGAGAACCGATGGGCTCCAACAGGGTGGGCATTGCATTGGGCATTGCCTCCTTGAAAGCAAGGATAGCCGCCAGCTTAAATGCCATTTCGTTAGAGTCAACAGGGTGATAGGAGCCATCGTACAGAACAGCCTTCAAGCCAACCATGGGATAGCCGGCCAGAGGACCCTTCAGAACCGCTTCCTGGATACCCTTTTCCACTGCGGGATAGAAGTTCTTGGGAACGGAGCCGCCGAAAACTTCCTCGGCAAAGATCAGCTCATCCTGCTCCTCCTGGGGCTCGAAACGGACCCAGACATCACCGAACTGACCGGAGCCACCGGTCTGCTTCTTATGACGGCCATGCGCTTCGACCTTCTTCTTGATCTTCTCACGGTAAGCAACCTTTGCCGGGCTGAGAACCGCTTCAACACCAAAACGGCTCTTGAGCTTTGCCACCAGCACATCCAACTGCTGATCGCCGGCACCGGAAATAACCTGCTGTCTGGTCTCCGCATTGTTTACGAATGTGAAAGAAGGATCTTCCTCGTTCAGACGGTTCAGACCTGCGGCTACTTTTTCTTCCTGACCCTTGGTCTTGGGTGCAATCGCCATGGAATAGCAAGTGGGCGCATAGGGCAGTCCCTTTAGGCTGACCACCTTACGGGGATCACACAGGGTATCACCGGTCTTAACCTTATCCATCTTGCCGATGGCACCGATGTCGCCGCAGGACAGTTCCTTAACCTCGGTAGCTTTCTTGCCGCACATAGCGTACAAACGACCAAGCTTTTCCGTCTCGCCGGTGCGGGCATTGACCAAGGTAGTATCCGAGGTAATAGAACCGGAGAGGACCTTGATGTAGGAATACTTGCCATACTGATCGGAGACGGTCTTCCAGACAAAGGCAGAGGGAACGCCGCCGGGAGATACAACAAATTCCTCGGTGGTACCGTCAGCCAAAGTTGCCTTGTGATAGTTGCCTTCCACGGGGTTGGGAAGCAGGTCGATGATATGATCCATCAGCATCAGACTGCCCAGGCAGTTGACACCGGAGCCGCACAGAACGGGATACAGCGTATGGTCCAGAACGCCCTTATGCATACCCTTAATCATCTCGGCATAGGTAAAGTCCTCACCGCCGAAGAACTTATCCATAAATTCCTCGCTGGTTTCCGCAACGGACTCTTTCAACGCATCATTAAACTCGGTAATAACATCTTCCTTGCCTTCGGGAATTTCAATCTCCACACGCTTGAGATTCTGCATCTCGTATGCACGCTTATTCAGAACATCGATAATGCCGGTAACTTTGCGGTTTGCATCCCAGATAGGAACGACCACAGGAGCGATCTTATTACCATACTTCTCACGCAGGGCGTTGAAGGTGGCATTATAGTCGGAGTTGTCCTCGTCTACCTTGGAAATGTAGACAAACCGGGGCATATTCCGGTCTTCGCAGTACTTCCATGCCTTTTCAAAACCAACAGTAATGCCATCCTTAGCAGAGCAGACCAGAATCGCTGCGTCTGCCGCACGCAGAGCTTCTACCACTGCGCCGGAGAAGTCAAAGCTGCCGGGAGCGTCAATCAAGTTAATCTTGGCACCCTTGTACTCCAGAGGAACAACGGTGGCAGAAATCGAAATGTTGCGGCGAATCTCTTCGGGATCGTAGTCGCAAACGGTGTTTCCGTCTGCATTCTTGCCGATGCGGTCGATAACACCGGTCATATACAGTAAGCTCTCCGCCAGGGCAGATTTGCCACTGCCGCTATGGCCAAGGAGGCAGATGTTACGAATAGAATTAGCTGTGTACATATGTATGAATCTCCTTTCGGGAAGGCACCGCCTTCCATTGGTCGGGTGCTTTGCACCACAATAAAGACATTATACACGAATATAAGCAGGATTTCAATGCCTAATTTGTGAATTTCGCAAATTGTGTTATGGCAGGCAAAAACACATGTCCTCAATGCAAAAACACCGCCAATTCCCTGTTTATCGGGCAGTCTGCCATATAATATCGTAGGGGCGTGCATAGCACGTCCGCAACGGACGACCAATAGTCGCCCCTACAAATAGGATAATTAAACGCACCGATAAATACTTAATTTGATAGACAGTCGTACACATAAAAAGAGCGTACCGGGTTTCGGTACGCTCTTTTCTTTTGCCATATAACCGGATCACACCAGCTCAATGACTGCCATCTCAGCAGCATCGCCGCGGCGGACACCGGTACGAGTTACTCTGGTGTAGCCGCCGTTGCGGTCAGCGTACTTGGGAGCAATCTCGTCAAACAGCTTCTTTACCACATCTTCCTTGGTGATATAAGCCATAGCTCTGCGGTAGTTAAACAAACCGCCCTTCTTGCCCAGGGTGATCATCTTCTCAACCACGGGCTGCACTTCCTTAGCGCGATAGAAGGTGGTCTCCATCTTGCCGTTGGCAAGCAGGTCGGTAACCTGCTGACGCAGCATGGCTTTTCTCTGTGCGCTGGTCTTGCCCAGCTTACGAGTACCGAACATGAATGTTTCCTCCTGTAATTAGTTGCTGCCGGAATCTTCGCTGGCCAGGGACAGACCCATCATTTCCAGCTTCTTCTGCACTTCGTCCAGGGACTTCTTGCCCATGTTACGCACCTTCATCATATCCTCACCAGTCTTGCTGATCAAATCAGCAACGGTATTGATATTTGCGCGCTTCAGGCAGTTGAAGCTACGGACAGACAGATCCAGCTCGTCGATTGTCATAGACAGCTTGGTGTCAGGGCTGTTCGCCACCTTCTCCACCACGGTAGAACCGGTGCCGACAGCGTCGGACAGGTTAGTAAACACTGTCAGGTGGTCAGATAGGATCTTTGCACCCAGAGAAACAGCATCCTTGGCGGAGATGGTGGAATCGGTCCAGACCTCAAGGGTCAGCTTGTCGAAATCGGTCTTATCACCGACACGGGTAGGCTCCACAGAATAATTCACCTTGCTAACAGGGGAATAAATGGAGTCAATGGGGATCACACCGATAACCGTCTGCGCGGTCTTATTCTTGTCGGCCTGGACATAGCCTCGACCCTGAGACAAGGTGATCTCCATATTAAAGGTTGCATCTGCGCCCAGAGTGCAAATATGCAGCTCGGGGTTCAGGATCTCAACCTCGCCATCTGCCTTAATATCACCGGCAGTAACCTCACAGGGACCGACAGCATCAATGTAAACGGTCTTGACGCCCTGGCTGTGGAGCTTCAGGATCAACCGCTTCACATTGAGTACGATCTCGGTAACATCCTCAGTTACACCGGGAATCGTGGAAAACTCATGCTGTACGCCGGCGATCTTCACAGAAGTCGCGGCATAGCCCGGGAGGCTCGACAGCATAATCCGACGCAGGGAGTTACCCAACGTCATACCATAGCCACGCTCCAGAGGCTCCACCACGTACTTGCCGTAAGACGGATCCTCAACAGAATCAAAACAGGTAATGCGAGGCTTTTCAATTTCTACCATAGAATCTTAACCCTCCTTCTGAAGTGTGTGGGGTGTAGAATGCACCCCACAAATGCACATACGCGAACAATTAGGGTGTCGATTATCTGGAGTACAACTCGACGATCAGGTGGACAGCGATCTCAAAGTCAATGTCAGCCTGCGTGGGCATCGCAACGACCTTGCCGACAAGATTGTTCTTGTCCCGATCCAGCCACTTGGGAGCAGCAACGAAAGCGTCAGCTTCCTTCAAGCCCTTGAAGAAAGCATTGGAAACGCTCTTCTCACAGACAGCAACCACATCACCGGGCTTCACCAGGAAGCTGGGGATGTTGACACGGTTGCCATTAACGGTAAAATGGCCATGGTTCACCAGTTGGCGAGCCTGGCGGCGGGAGTTTGCGAAGCCCAGACGGTAAACAACGTTGTCCAGTCTGCGCTCAACAAAGGTCATCAGAACCTCACCGGTGTTGCCCTCGGCACGGGTAGCCTTGTCGTAGTAGTTACGGAACTGCTTCTCCTGAATGCCGTA
>JAZRMP010000064.1:0-8235 GCA_045647705.1 Faecousia sp. | reverse complement strand
ATTTCTTCCTGTTTTGTGGTGTATTCCGTAACTTTTCATAGTGTATCATTTTGCACCATTTTATCACTTGTGGCCCAAAATTGACCCAAAAAATTACCCCGCCTTGGACTAACCATCCAGGGCGGGGAAATTATTAGTTGCTGGAGATCCCGGTCTTTTCATGCTGGGTACCGAAATAGAAGCTGACCACCATGGAAATGATTATCATTACATTATCCGGCGAGATAGAGCCGCGCAGTGCCAGCACTGCGAACACCACGATCACCGCAATGGTAACCAGAGTCTTAACCTTGAACAGGTTCGCAATATTTTCAGCAAATTTCTTCATATGTACCTCCTCCTAATTAGGGACCTTGTGATACTGTTCCAGATCACTCAGCCGATGGTTGATTACTTTGATCTGTTCCTTGATAACCGGGATCTCCGTCGCAAAATTGTTATGCTGCCGAACCTCCCGGGTCAACTCGTCGATCTTGGTATCCATAACTGCCTGGGCTACTGCCGCCGCCTTCTCTGATTTCTTAGCCGTTAAGATGGATGTAATAATTACACCCACCAAAGATAGCCCGCCGGTAATCAGTGCTACAACAATCGATTCCGTCATAGGCTCACTCCATCCCCAGCAGCTTTTTCCACGTCTTGTTCCGGGCGGTGATCTCACCGTCTGCCCAGCACCGGTTGTCCTCTTGGAACCGGGTTACTGCCGCCGTAAACTTGGGACCGGCGATACCGTCAGCCTTGCCGACCTCGGTATAGCCGAGCTGAGCAAGACGCTTTTGTACAGCCTCGACAGCAGCGTGTGTGTTGTTTTTAATCTCAGACAGTGTCGGTGTCATGGAGATAGTCTCCGGACCGGCAATGCCGTCCACCGCCGCGCCGCAGGCATCCTGTACATCCCGGATGAACTGTTCCAGAGTATAACCTTCATCCTCGGGCTGAGGTACAGGGGGCAGCTTCTTAAGACCCGCCACCTTTGCGATCGCCTCCATGGTGGCGATACCAACCTTTTTCGAATACGCTTCTGTCAGGATCACCGGCGCGTCGGTCCGGGAATCCATAAATCCGTACTCCATCAGCACCGCAGGCATATTGGTCAACGCCAGAGAATCAAAGGCTTTTTCCTGCAAGGGCTGACTGCGGTTGCCCTTTAACCCGCCGGCTGCAATCACCGCATCGTAAATGGCATCCCGATACCGTTTGCCCTCCGCGCTTCCGGGGTAGCAGTACACTTCCACGCCACCCCCTTCTCCGCCGTTGATGCCGGCATTGTGGTGCATATCCAAATAAATGTCCGCACCCCAGTTGTTGGCACCGGCAGTACGCTGGGGGATGTCCACAAAAATTTTCCCCTCAGAATCATCGGTACGCAGAAGCTCCACGCCATCATATTCCAACGCAGCTTGGGCAAAATGCCGCGCCACCCGGTCGTTTAACGTCCACTCCCGGGTCTGATTTTTGTCCAAATTTGCCGGCAAACGCTTACCCGGCGTGTCCAGATAATGGCCGGCACAGTATGCGATCTTAAACATAGAAAATACTCCTTTCCTTTTTCCTATTCTATGCAGTAGTCCCGTGGGAATTGTTCAGCAGTTTCTGCAAAAGCACCGCCGGATCGGCTCTGCCGGTTACAGTGGTTTTGCCGGTATCGCTTTGCAAGGTGTTCTGCCCTTCCATGGCATAGATCTGCTCCCGTTCCCATACGGGCGCATCGGTCAGTTTCACCGTCTGGGGCGTGCCCAGCTTGTAGAGCACCTGTACCGGAGTGCCTGCGGCGTACTGCGCTTTGAGAAAGGCTACCAAAGCCGCCACACTGCATTCCGGGAATCCCCAGTTGGCAACCACCTTATTAAAGGAAAGTCCGCCCACATTTTTGTTAGCATGGCACAGATAGGTACTGTCCACAAGGCCCTGATTGTTTTGCGGCGCATGGGAGCAAAGACCGTTTATACTCTGCCCGGATCGGTCGTGGTCGGAGATAATACCTGTGGTGTAGATGTCTGCGCCACTGATTTTCCACAGACCTGCACTCTCCTCCCCGGTGAGGGTCAGGAGCTTATGGGTAATGGTCAAAATACATTCTGACCAGTCATAGGTGCCGGCATAGACCTCCCTGTCCAGTTCCGCAAGGTATTCCCCGCCGCTTTCCGGATTGGAAAGGGTCAGCTTCACCGTGGTGTGGGGCACGATGGGACAGGGGGTCTGGGGCTTTGGTTCGCCGGTCTGCACCGGCTCGATCTCACTGACCACCGCCAGGGGATACCCTGCAACAGGCTGACATACCACCACATCTCCATCTATGGAAAATTCCGGACACAGGCGGTCGGCTATCGCCCTGGAGGACCATACCGTTTCTCCCACCTTGGTATCGTCCACCCGGGCAGCCTCCGGGTCATAAATCTGGTAAGTGTTCCCTCCCAGTGTAAGGGTTTGCATTTTTTTCATAGTGCTTCCTCCTACAGAATCTCAATGAAGTCCGGGGACATGAGCAAAAGCGGGTCATAGCAATTTTCGCCCATATCCACAGTTACCGTACCTTCCGCTTGGGTGGAGACGGTAATACCCTCTGTGCCGCTCCACGCAGCACCGCCTTTTCCCCCTATCAGGATGACCCCCAGCACTGCCCCGGCACCCCGGTTTCCGGTGAGTAACACCGACTGCCGTCTGCCGCTTTGATCCCAGGCAGAAAACCGGGAGCGAAACCGGAAGCTTCTGACACCCTGCATCTCCACCGGACGCAGATATGCCCCGGATACGCTGCTGTTACAGCGAACCGGAACATGAAATTCAAAGCCTGTTTCGTTCCAGTTAAAAAGGGGCAGACCTTTTCGGACAGGCAGCTTCACGCTGACCCGCTCCAGAAGGTCCTCTGCCGCCACGGTCAGCGTATAGGCTGTGTCGTGGGAAAGGCCCTCCAGGGTCATCTGACTGGAAAAGCTGCCATCCTCCTCCACCGCAACCGGAATTTGTACCGGATCCCGGCTGTTGATGCGATAGGTTACGGTGAGCGTGTTTTCCTGATTGCCGAAATGATAGGGAAAGTAGCTTCCGGTCAGCTCCAGAATCACCGTGTCCTCTGTGGGACCGGTGCGATAAACCATCGGATCGCAGGTCAGCCGGGTGTAGGGAATCATCGGCACCTGCACCTTTTGGGTCGCCACCCAGCCACGGCTGTCCTCGGCATAAAATGTAAAGGTGTCCGTTTCTGCCTTTTCCATATCCCAGACAGAGTTGGTAATGGTTTTTCCGTTTACCTGATTGATAAGGATGGATGCGCCGTATACACCGTTGACCTTTGCGGTGCACCGGGCAGTGCTGTGGTAACGGATCAGCATAAAGGGGTCCCCGGTCAGTGCCAGCGTTTGCTGATTTACATCCTCCACATCTGCCGTCAGCACCGGGCTGCAATTTCCCATGGCCGCCACAGCCCGGAAAGATGTGCTCTGGTCGCTGCCCACTTGGGTGCTGCCGGAATAGGTGCGGCAGGTCAATGTGCACGCCCCCCACTTGGCATCGGGAATCTGATAATAAAAATTCGTGGGGATCTGCCATCGCACAGTCCTCTGGTCAAAGACCACCTCACTCTGGCTGATACCCCCATCGGGTTTGATATAACCCCGCAGGTTTCCAAAGCGGTACGCCAGACTGTGGCGAAAGCCGTTTGCAGCCGCCCGGATGGTAATATTCGTTGCCTCGCCGATATTGGCATCCACCGCCGTAAGGCTGCTGGCCCGGGGTATGGCTGTGAGGGTCATAGTGCCGCCACGGATGTTCATGGCAGGCGGCGAGTAGCTCTCATAGGTGCTCTGCCAAAACGCACCCTCTACCGATAAGGTCAGTGTGCCGTCAGCCTTGTGGGCAACATCTCCGGTCCAGTTGTAATACACGTGTTCCCCGGTGCCGGACAGGCTCCGTTGGACATAGTCCGAGAAAATCTGGCTGCCGTTCAGGGCGCAGCTCACGCCGGTGTACCATGTGTGAAACGCGGTGCCGGAGTAGCTCTGCTTCAAAATTGCCTGAACCGTCAGATTGGAGGTGTTGGCAGCAGCATTGGTGCTGTTCTGCGTAACCCGGAGGATGTATGTGTATGTAATTCCGCCGCCGGAGGACTTTCCGGTTACGGAAAAATCTTTGGTTTGCAGTGCCATAAGGCCCTCCTTTTTTCAAATTCCGATTTGTCGGGCAGTTTACTGCCTGTCATTCCGAGCGACCAACGGCAGCCGAGGAATCCGTAACCCCTTATAGGGGAACGGATTTCTCCATTCCCCTTCGACTACGCTCAGGGTCAGTCGAAATGACATAGTGTGGTACAAACTGCCCGATAAACAGGAATTTATCGGTCTGGGGAGAATTTTCAATTCTCCATTGTTAATTCTTAATTAAATATAGAAGCAGGCGGTACCGTCGCCGTAATCCTCAAACCGGCTGTGTACGCCCATAACCAGATAATTCCGCACCGTAACATCCGTCGCCTCCACACCTAAGTGGTTTGCCTGAAGGATCCGCTCTCCGGACCGGGATACGTACATACCGGTGCAGTCCAGAAGATTGTGCATCTGCTGTCCCTGCTTGCTGATCACCAAGCCTTCGTCCGTAAAGCTGTAGCCGGACTTGGTAACTATCTGCTCCACGCCGGTCTGTCGGATGCTCTTGACCGCAATATCCACAGAGGATGCTGTCTGCTCTACAGTAGACAGGCGTTGCTGCACCCCTTGGGCAGTCTCCTCCTGCCGGGAGACCCGGGTATGCAGTCCCTCCACATCTATCCCAAGTTCCGTTAGTTTGCCGGCGGTATCGCTGGACTGCACCTGTAGGCCATCCACATCCGCCCGCAGCTCCATTACCTTGCCGCTAAGCCCCTCAAACCGGGTGCCGCTCACTGCCGCAGGGCTGTCCCGGCGGGCAGTGCCCTGACACACCGCTTCCATGCGGCTGCCATCACAGGACACGGTCATTATATACAAAGTGATGCCTTCTCCCCGGCTGTCTGTAAGACGCAAAATCTGCCCCGGCTGCAAGGATGGGTCTGCCGGAACCTCCACTCTGCCGGGGGTATAGCTGACCCGGGAAAGCTGGTCATAGAGGCTTTGCGCCACTGCCTGGGTGGACGGCTCCTCCACCGCCGAGAACAGGAAATTACCCGACAGCACATAGGTGTTGGGATCTGTCAATGCCGCTTTGGGCCAGCTAACACCTGCATCTGCCGCCGTGCGCCGCAGGACTACCCGCTCTACCGGCGCAATAGCACCTGTGGACCGGGACAGACTGCCCCGATAGTAAAACAGTGTGGTGGGAAGCCCCGGGTCCAGAGCCAGATCCCCCGGCTCGGTAAAGGTGGCAGAGGCCGTCTCCGATTCCAGCTCCACATCTCCCCAAAAGTCCCGCACCACGGTGATGGTATCTGCCCTGATGGTAAGATGACCGCTCTCGTCCCAAGACCAAAACGGCTCCGGGGGTGTAGGGGCAATCACCACCCGGTCTGTTGGCGTATACCAATCCAATTCCACCACACCGTCAGCGTTGGCACGGCAGAAGCATCCGGCAATCTGCCCCACCCACTGCATAAGCTGGGTGCCGGTGATCCCCTGGGCCGTAAACTGCTGTACCGGATAGTCCCCATTGGGAAACTGCCGGTCGTCCAGCTCCAGACCGCATTCCCGGCAGACCATGCCTGCCAGTTCCCGCAGGCTGTAGGGCCACAGATCCCGCAGGCTGAGCCAGTCGGTCAAATCCTTTTCCAGCAGGACCAGCCGATCCCGGGCAGTCAGCTCCACAGTGGAGATCCCCTTACGGACTGTGGATTCGGCAATAAAGATACCAACCTTATGCCGCCTGGCCCGATCATCCACATGCCACAGGACCAGCTCGTCCCCCTCCCCAATCTGCACTTCGGCGGCTTCGGTGAGGGTACAGGAAAATTCCGCGGGACATACAGAGCCAAGGGTCAGCACGCTGCCCCGGTTTACAGACCTGGTCAGCCGCGCACTGACCACCGCCGCCCCGGGACCCCCGGAAAAGAGCTCTCTGCCATCCGGCAGCACGATCAATGTTTTAAGCATAGTCATCTCCTTTCAAATTCCTGTTTATCGGTGCATTTCAAATTATGGTTGGCACCATATACCCTCTCCCGGGGAGAGGGGGGACCGCGAAGCGGTGGGTGAGGAACGGCGAAATCTGAAGAGCGGAAAATGTCTGGTAATACACATATAATTCAAGATTATTGCCCGCTTTCCTCATCCGACTCCGCTTACGCGGAGCCACCTTCCCCCCGGGGGAAGGTACGGGTGCACGCCGCACACAACTGCCCGACAAATCGGGATTTGTCGGTTTATGGATAATTCTCATTTCTAAATTAAAAAGCACTGAGCTTATCACTCAGTGCTTTTATCCTGCTCAGTGCTTTTTTCTGTAGCTGTGCCGTCGGGGGCGATCACATAAACAGTTTCCCCATCTGCCATTTCCCCTTGGGTAAGGAGCAATCCCGTATCGGCAAAGTAGTATTTTTTCCCGGAAATCTCCTGCCACCCCATGGCGGCAGTGCCGTCCTCCAGCAGATAGTACGTACCCTCGTCTGCTGTCAGCCAGCCGGTACACATGGCACCGGTGGGGGTAAAGTACCGCCGCCAGCCATCAACATCCTGCCAGCCGGTAACTGCCGCGCCGGTGTCGTCCATAAAGTAGTCCACGCCCCAGTAGCTGAGCCAGCCGGTGGCAGCCTTGCCCATACGGAAGCAGTACCACTTCCCATCCGTCCGGGTCCAGCCGTTGGGGATTTGCTTTTCCGGCTCCGGCAGGGATGTATTTTTCTTTGCCTGTCCCACCTGAAGCTCACCATCTGCCAGCAAAACTCTTTCATAGCGGGTCTGAGGACGCCCAGCCTGCGCCACCACCGATGCGGCATCGGCATAGACCTCCAGCCGGTAAAGCCCCGGCTCCAGCAAATCAAAGGCAAGGGGCTCATTTAGCTGTTCCAGAGACACATTGCGCCCCTCGGTTTCCATCCGTTCCCGCAGGGCAATGGCACCTTTGGTATCGGTAATGCAGACCTCCACAGCCCCTACCGTTGCATACTCCGAACAGACTGTACCTGCCACCTGTCCGTCCTGCCCTTCCTCCAGCTCCCGGGGCACAGACAGACCGGTAAGGGTCAATGCCTGTCCATTAAGCTGGGCTGTAAGCATGGCTGTGGCAGCCACATAGCCGGTGCGCTCTCCGTCGTCGATCCGGTAAAACATCTGCCCATCGGGGGTCTGGACCAGTGCCGTTGCCCGGAGCAGCTCACCGCCACGGATGCTGCGCAGCCGGGTACAGCCGTCCCTGTCCACCACCCCGGGCTGACTGCGGAGGGTGGTATCAAACCGGGCCCGGAGGTACACATCGCTTTCGTACTCCTGACAGACCACGCTGTAATCTCCAAAATGAATCAGCCCTTCGTATGTAGTCCAGTCCTCAAACAGCCAGGCAAACTCTGCTATAGAGCATTGGATCACATTGCCCTCGGCACCGCCCAGAGATGTATGGAAGCTCTCCACAAAGTAAACCGTACCGTCCAAAATGGCGTTGATCACGCAGGCATGTCCATAGATGGCACCGGCCTCGGTGTTTGTCCACTGGAAGCCTACGATCATATTGTACACATCCCGGGTGCCATTGCGGCTGACCAGGTTCAGTGCTTCTTCCAGTTGGTACTCTGCCGCAGGGTAGGCAGCTATGTAGTAGCCGGCATCGGTTTTGCCCAAAGTGCTGTAGTAGTCAAACTGCTTGTTACCGTCCTTGACCACCAGTGTCTCATTGATCCCCATGTGGTAAAGCTGGTGGCTGGTCATCAATCCGCAGAAGCCGGCAAAGGTGGACTTCCCGGCAGAATACAAACTCTGGGTATAGCTGTTCCGGGTCTGTTGAATGATCCAGTCCTGCTTGGTAAGCACCGGCTCCACCTCCGGCTGGTCGGCAAGGGCAGGAACGGACAGTGCCGCCAGCGTAAACAGCAACACAAGAAGCAAAAGGATCCTTTTCACAGCAGCACCACCTTTCCAATAGATAATGATTTCCCTATCTTTGTCAAATTCCGATTTGCCGGTTAGTTGCGTACGGCGTGCACCCGTACCTTCCCCCGGGGGGAAGGTGGCTCCGCGTAAGCGGAGTCGGATGAGGAAAGCGGGCAATAATCTTGAATTATATGTGTATTACCAGACTTTTTCCGCTCTTCAGATTTCGCCGTTCCTCACCCACCGCTTC
>JAZRMP010000063.1:0-33128 GCA_045647705.1 Faecousia sp. | reverse complement strand
ACCTTATTGCCGGGGTAATCCAGCACATCTGTAATCGTACCAAGTGATACTCCATCACAGATCACGCGCATTCCAATTAATTCGGCCGCGAATATCAATCCCTCCGGAGCGTCCTCACGATAAATCTGCACTGTCTTCCCGCGTAGCAACTGTGCCTTTTCAACTGTGTCGATTCCTTTCACCTTCAGCAAATTGCAGGTTTTCTGAACCCTACATCCTTCCACGGCATAATCAGTTCCGTCAATACGCACGCGGTTAAAGTCAGTGAGAAATTCAGGGCTGTCTCCCCAGGGCAAAACCTTCATTTCGCCTCTGATACCATGCGTTGTGACGATCTCACCTGCGTCCAAAAAATCAAGCTTCATATGAACCCTCCAAGACAAGATATATCTATTATAGCAGGAATCTACACATGAAACAAGACAAAAAAGAGAAAAGCGTGATGCAAAATGCAACCACGCTTTTCAATCAGTCAACTATTTCCACCGCTACTTTTTCACCGGTGCGCTGCGCAACGGTTTTTACGATGGTGCGAATCCCCTTCGCAATTCGACCCTGGCGGCCAATAACCTTTCCCATGTCGCCGGGGGCAACACGGAGTTCCAGAACCTTCCCCTCTTCGTCAGAGGTTTCGGTTACTGTTACAGCATCCGGATCGTCCACCAGATTCTTTGCCATATACAGCAAAAGCTCTTTCATTATGCAACTCCTTCAGGAAATTACAGGACGCCAGCCTTCTTCAGCAGGCCACGAACGGTATCAGTGGGCTGTGCGCCGTTCTTGATCCAGGTCTGTGCCTTCTCGCCATCGATGGTGATGGTAGCAGGCTCGGTCAGGGGATTGTAAGTGCCAATCTCCTCAATGCAGCGACCATCACGGGGGCTGCGAGCGTCAGCAACAACAATACGGTAGTAAGGATTCTTCTTAGCACCCATTCTTCTCAATCTGATCTTAACCATGTTTTTCACCTCCATGTAAAACTTTTTTTCTATATCGCAAAGCTCTTTGCTTTCAGCGAACACTCAAAAACCGGGGACCCCCCCGAAACCTCCAAAGCCGCGCATACGCTTCATTTTCTTTCCTGCGCCGGGGCCGGAGAATTGCTTGATCATGCTGCGCATCTGGTCAAAAGACTTCAAAAGCCGGTTAACATCCTCCACCTTAAGACCAGCGCCAGCAGCAATGCGTTTTCTTCGGCTTGCACCAATAATGCTGGGATTCTCCCGTTCCTTCGGTGTCATCGAAAGGATAATCGCCTCGGTATGCGCCAAAGCTTTTTCATCCAACTGAATATTTTTCAACGCGCCGCCACCGGGAAGCTGTGCAAGAATATCCTGCATAGAACCCACGGAGCGCATCTGGACCATTTGATCGTAAAAATCCTGGAGAGTGAATCGATTACTCTTCAGTTTTTCCTCCATCTCGGCAGCTTTTTGGGCATCATACGCCTTTTCTGCCTTCTCAATCAGTGTGAGCACATCGCCCATCCCTAAAATTCTGGAAGCCATACGGTCCGGATGGAAAGGCTCTATGTCTTCCAGTTTTTCACCAATACCGGAAAACTTTATAGATTTGCCGGTAACGGCTCGGACAGACAGCGCAGCACCGCCTCTGGCATCGCCATCCAGCTTACTAAGCATGACGGAATCAATATCAAGCCACTCATTAAAGCTTTGTGCCGCATTCACCGCATCCTGTCCGGTCATTGCATCCACAACCAGCATAATTTCATCCGGAGTAACCGTTGCCTTGATGTTCTTAAGCTCCTCCATCAACGTCTCATCTATGTGCAGACGTCCGGCTGTATCCAGAAAAACCATATCATGTCCATGCTGACGGGCATAAACAATGGAATCCTTTGCAATTTGCACCGGGTCGGATTGTCCCTTTTCAAAAACAGGGATCCCAAGCTTTTCGCCACAAACTTTTAACTGTTGAATTGCAGCAGGTCGGTATATATCACAGGCAACCAGCAAGGGGTTCTTTCCCTGCCGCTTCATAAGACCTGCCAGCTTGCTTCCGTTGGTAGTCTTACCAGCACCTTGCAAACCCACCAGCATAACTACCGTGGGACCGTTTGGATTAATGGTAATATGCTTGATGTCGCTGCCCATGAGCGCAGTCAGTTCCTCGTTGACAATCTTAACAATCATCTGCGCCGGTGTAAGGGATTCCAGAACATCCGTGCCAATACAGCGTTCGGTAACTGATTTTATAAAATCCTTAACAACCTTATAGCTCACGTCCGCCTCCAGCAATGCCATACGGATCTCACGCATAGCCTCTTTTACATCGGATTCCTTCAGACGGCCCTTGCTTCTAAGCCTTTTAAAGACAGATGAAATTTTTTCGGTAAGTCCTTCAAATGCCATAATTACTCCTCAAATTCCGGGGCGGCACACAAAATTTTCTGTCCTAATTCTGCTGCTTTTCCATCTGTGCCGGAAATCAGCTCCTTTGCCAAAGCACGAATCTGTTCCATTGCCTTTCTGTATTGCAGATCTCGTCGCACACAACCTGTCTTCTTTTCCATATTCCGAAGCAGTGCTTCGGTTCTATTTAAATTATCAAAGACGCCTTGCCGGCTGATCCCCAGTTCCTGACCGATCTCACCAAGAGAAAGATCCTGATTATAGCGCAGTTCAAAGCATTCTTTCTGCCGGTCCGTCAGCAGCTCACCGTAATAATCATACAGCAAAATCAGTTCCGTAGCGTTCATAGAATGCCTCCTGTCAAGCATTATCGCTTGATACCTAGTGCATTATAACATAGGCCAACTATCTTGTCAAGTATTTTTCCGTTACAGGCTAAGAGATTTTGAACCATCTGGATATAACCTGTGCCTTGATAAAACCAAGGCGGCGATAGAGATTCACAGCACGCAAATTCCTTGAGGCAACCTGCACCATGATTTTTTCTTCAGATAGTGCATGGTTTAGTGCAAGAAGGACATCTTGTCCACTGCCCGGCAATACAGAAATAACGGTATCAACCCTATCCCCACCAGCAATACCAATACCAAGCAACAGGCCTTCTCTATGCACAAAATACCCATTGCCCATTTCCAACTGTTCTCGCATTTTTTCAACAGTCATTGTTGCAGAATTAGGAACATCCAACATTGCACTGTTATATATACCCCGCCATTGCTCCGCAGTATTTTCTGTTACAGGGAACAAAGCGGCATCTGTATCTCCTATGCCATCACGCAATCTAGACATTTCCCAAATTTCTGTAAAGATAGGAAGGTGCTCCAATGCTTCATGCCCTGTTGCATAAATACATTTTGCGCCGGCAGCAGTGCAGAAATCCGCACATTCAGACAAGAGTACATGGGGATCGGAGGCACTTTGCACCCGTACGTAAGCGCATGATTTATATGGAATTTCGCTTAGTGTCAAGCTCGCCACACCGTTTTCTGTGGTAAAGAAAGGAATATCACGCATATAGAACACCTCATTTACAAACTCTACCATACTATCTATTATTTTACAAGGAAAAGTACTGTTTTTTATACACGTTTCTATTGATTTCGCAGAAAATTGCGATATAATGTTGCTGTAATTTCACCAAGGAGGATCCTATTAATGAATAAAATCATTTGCAAGAAAGAATATGACACAGAAAACTCCGTTGTTATCAAAAAATATACATACGGAAACTTTGGTGATCCCGCAGGATATGAGGAAATTCTTTATCAAACACCTGGTGGTCTATACTTTTTGTATGTCAACGGAGGTGCTGATTCCCCCTATCCCGTAGAAGATATTCAAAGGATTGCAAAGGCCAAGGTCAACGATTGGATTGAACAACATTGATGAAAAGCGGAGACTGCCGTGGCAGTCTCCGCTTTTCTTGACAGATATGGTATTCTATATGTAGAAATTACTGCATTGACGGACGGATAATTATGAAAAGAATCATTTATTCTCTGGTTGTGTCGTTACTGCTTCTCTGCGTTTCAGGTTGTTCCCATACTCCCTCTGCACAAATTGTGGCAACGACCCTGCCGGTGTATGAATTTACAACAAGGCTTTGTAAAGGAACTCCCCTTTGGGTTGCAAGACTGATTAACGAAGACATTTCCTGTCTGCATGACTATAGTCTGCAAACAAGACAAATGCGCATTTCCGAAAAGGCTGAGGTGATGGTGATTTCCGGCGCAGGCCTGGAAACATTTTTAGACGACCTTTTGTCGGAAAACACCGTTTTATTAGATGCCTCCGAAGAAATCAACCTAATCTGCACAGAAAATGACGAAGATCATGAAAAGGAACACGGCCACCATCACAGTGGAGACCCACATATCTGGCTTTCCCCTGTTTTGGCAGTAGAAATGTGCGAAAATATATACCAAGGTCTTGTATGTAATTATCCGCAGTATCGCAATATTTTTGAGAACAATTTTAATGCTTTACATGCTGAGTTAGACGCACTGCTTACCTACGGCAATTTGCAGCTAGCTACCCTCAATAGTCGGGAGTTGATTACCTTCCACGACGGTTTCTCATACCTGGCAGATGCATTTGATCTAACGATACTCCACGCAGTTGAAGAGGAATCCGGCAGCGAAGCATCCGCCGCAGAACTAATTAATATAGCTGACATCGTTTCCGAACATCACATCCGCACCATCTTTACCGAACGCAACGGCAGTACATCTGCTGCACAGGTCATTGCGCAGGAAACAGGCGTTAGCATTTACCCTCTTGATATGTGTATATCCGGTGGCAGTTATTTTGATGCAATGTATAAAAATATTGACATTCTAAAGGAGGCATTGGGATGAATATTGGCGCTCATGGCGGTAGCTGTGGTCATTCCTGCTGCCTTCGTATCCAAGATCTTTCGGTTAAAATTGGAAATGAAGTGATTTTGGATAACATTAGTCTTCACGCCCACTGCGGTGAACTGATTGCCCTAATTGGTCCTAACGGAGCCGGAAAAAGCACACTTTTAAAATCAATACTGGGACAACAGGATTTCTCGGGTGTTGTCTCCTTTGCTGTACCGGGACAAAGAAACCGAAAACCAAAAATCGGCTATGTTCCGCAAAGCCCCAATTTTGATCCGGGCGATCCGATGAGTGTGGCTGATCTGTTTGCCTGCTGTATGTCCGAAGCTCCCGCCTTTCTTGGGTTGTCCAAAAAAATGCGAGAAGAAGTTAGCATTTGTCTGGAACGAGTCCATGGCGAAGACTTGATTGACAAGCGGGTTGGTGCACTGTCCGGGGGGGAATTGCAGCGAGTCCTCCTTGCGCTGGCACTGGAGCCTGTGCCTAATATTCTGATCCTTGATGAGCCTCTTTCCGGTGTGGATGTTGAAGGAATGGCTGTTCTGATGGATATGCTTGATGAACTTCGACACAACTACGACTTGTCTATTCTTATGACTACACATGATTTTGATATGCTGGAGGAATACACGGATCAGGTAATACTGATTGATCGGGGAATATTATACCAAGGCACACCAAAGGACGTGCTTGCATCAGATGAATTTGCTCGTATTTTCCGTATGGGAAGGAGGCGGCGTATATGAGCATTTGGTACGCGCTGTGCGATCTGCTTCCTTTTGAAATGCTGGATTGGAATTTCATGAAGAACGCTTTACTTGGCATCCTTTTGATAGCACCTTTATTTGGTTTGTGCTCCACAATGATCGTAACAGGTAAGATGAGCTTCTTCTCCGACGCACTGGGACACGCCTCCTTTACCGGGATTGCCATTGGTTGTATCTGGGGCTTGGCGGCACCTACATGGATTGCTGTAATCTTCTCCATCGTGTTTGCACTTCTCTTTTCCTATGTGCGCAGCCGAAGCCACCAGGCCGCAGACACCCTGATTGGCGTATTTTCAAGCACCGCCGTTGCTCTCGGTGTTTTTATCGCAACCATCGGTGGAGGCAGTTTTACAAAATATAATAAATATTTGATTGGCGATATTTTGTCTGTTACCCCTACGGAGATTGCCATGCTGGCATGTGTACTGGTACTTGTAGCAATCCTGTGGGTCATTTACTCTAACAAACTGGTACTCTGTGCCGTTCATCCGGAACTAGCCTCCTCCAGAGGTATACCTGTCAACACGGTGAACACAGTATTTACTGCCGCCATTGCCGTAATCGTTACTCTATCCATCTCTTGGGTAGGGTTGCTAATTCTCAATTCACTCTTGGTTTTGCCGGGAGCTGCCTCACGCAATGTTTCCGGAAATCTTCGTCAATATCATTTGTTCTCCATTCTCTTTTCCCTTGTTGCGGGAATTGTGGGTTTGTGCATCTCTTATTATCTTGGCACTTCGGCAGGTGCGGCAATTTGCTTGGTTCTGGCCCTGATTTTTTTCATATCCTTCCTGCTTAGAAAGGTACGGGCATAACATGGATAGCATTGAGATGAAAATAATTGCAAAAATGAGAAGCGATTTCCCTACTAAATTTGGTATTCCCCGGCAAAGCGGTCTGGTGGATACATTGCAATCCACAATTATCTTTGAACCTGATTTTCAAAACGCAGATGCTCTGCGCGGTATGGAGGACTTTTCCCATCTTTGGCTAATTTGGCAATTCTCTGAAGCTGTTCGCAGTGATTGGTCTCCAACCGTTCGTCCACCACGACTGGGCGGGAATACACGTGTCGGTGTCTTTGCTACACGATCTCCCTTTCGACCAAATGCTTTGGGGCTGTCCAGCGTAAAGTTGCTGGGTTTGGAAAAGACAGAACGATACGGTACAGTTATCCATGTTTCAGGGGCAGATTTAATGGATGGAACGCCTATACTGGATATAAAACCTTATATTCGCTATTGCGACTGCCACCCTGATGCCTCAGGTGGATTTACGGATAACGCTGATGACTATATTCTCAATGTAGCCTTCC
Organism: Faecousia sp.; assembly: GCA_045647705.1. Taxonomy (GTDB): domain Bacteria; phylum Bacillota; class Clostridia; order Oscillospirales; family Oscillospiraceae; genus Faecousia. The sequence goes on along the minus strand of JAZRMP010000063.1, from coordinate 26,251 downwards.
CCCCTAGCCTGCTTTGCAAAATTCCTCAGCACAAACAACAAGCACTACTTGATGTACTTTCCCACGACCCAAGACCTTCATATCAACAAGACTCTACGCGAGTTTATGGAATGAGCTTTAACGGATATAATATCCGCTTTACCGTACAGGAATCCACACTAACAGTTATTGAGGTAGAATAACAAGAAACCCACCGGCTAACCGGTGGGTTTCTTGTTACTTATCAATCCCAGTGAATTTTAACACCGTTCTTTTGCAATGTCTCCTGTAGAACGGTAACATCAACATCAGCAAAATTCTTAGCAAGCGCAGCAGCTGTGCCGGCAGCTTCACCGGACAGAGAACACACAGGAATCACCCGGGTAATATCCCACATCTCGTCAGTGGCGGATAAACACCGTCCCGCTGCTGCCAGATTCTTAATCTTTCGACCATACAAGGCTGTATAGGGAAGTTCCCATTTTTCGCCTTTATTGGTCCTTGCGCCACTGGGATTCCAGTTGCCAAACATACCAACGGAATCCTCAAAGCGGACATAATCATCAGACCAACCCAGAACTGTAACGCCCTCAATTCGCCGGGTCATACGGACCTGCGGTATCGTAGCAATCGTCATCAGCATGTGATCCTTCGCCAGCTTTCTGTCCTTAAGAAAATGGTTATAGATCGTAGAGTGCGATCCAATTGTCATCTCAGTCAGGTCATCCGCCTCTAATCCCCGAAAATGCTTTTGGGTGGTAATCGCCTTCTTGTCAAGCTCTGGTCTTTTCTGTCCAATCTCCGGATCATCACTAAATCCAAGCATTTTCAGCGTACTGCCATTTTCACCGCAGTAGTAGTACCATGCTGCCAAGTTATTACCGGCTGCATACTCGGCGGTATCCTCACCTGCGAAGTAGCATACATCTGCATCACCGGAGCAATCGATTACATTGCCAACTGCAACCGCACTTCTACCGCTCTTGTTCTCAATCAGCAGATGGGTGATTACACCGTCAGTTACAGCAACATCACAGACAGTCGTACCGTAAAGAATATCAACACCCGCACTGAGAAGAAGCTTTTCCATGGAGATCGCGCAGGCAGATGCATTGAAGCGCACTCTGTAGCGCTGCGATGCTCGCTCTTCCTTTGTGCCGCCTTCCAGCCACGCTTTCGGGTACATAGTCTCGTAGCCATGCTCAATAGATACCTTCAAGAGCTCCTCTGCAAGGCCAAAACTTAGCTGGTTGCCCCGACCATCACAAAGTGGCAAGTAGATGGTAACAAGACCAGATGTACCCAGACCACCAAGGATAAACATTCTCTCGCACAGCAGGACCTTATTTCCTCCCCTGGCAGCAGCAACAGCAGCAGCAACACCGGCAAAACCACCGCCTACAACAACGGTATCGTATGTTCCGTATACAGGCAATTCCTTTGCTGGTTCGATAAATTTAGTCATCTTTCTCCCCCCTGCAAGGATGATTCAAAAGCAGTATATACAAAGTCGGAGAAAATTGCAAGGCAGTTACTTAAAATATTGTACCGCCGATTCAAACATGCGAATATCATAGTTGCCCGGAACGTTCTTGTAAAGACCTTTGCCGATACGTTCACTATGACCCATTTTGCCGAACACTCTGCCATCAGGAGATGTAATGCCTTCAATCGCAAAGATAGAACCGTTGGGGTTAAACCGAACATCCGCAGTTGCATTCCCGTCCAGATCCACATACTGGGTGGCCACCTGACCGTTAGCAATCAGTTGACGGGCAAGCTCCTCAGATGCCAGGAAACGACCTTCACCATGAGAGATAGCAACATTGTAAATATCGCCGACCTTGGTGTTCGCCAGCCAGGGAGAATTGTTAGAAGCGACGCGGGTACGAACAATGCGGCTCTGGTGGCGACCAATTACGTTAAAGGTCAGGGTAGGACAATTCTCATCCGTATCCATGATCTTGCCGTAAGGCACAAGCCCCAGCTTGATCAGTGCCTGGAAGCCGTTACAAATACCACACATCAAGCCGTCTCTGTTTTCCAGCAAACGGGTAACTTCCTCCTTGATTGCGCCGTTGCGGAAGAATGCAGTAATAAACTTACCGGAACCGTCAGGCTCATCACCGCCGGAGAAGCCGCCGGGGATGAAAATCATCTGACTCTGAGCAACCTTATTAGCAAACGTCTCAACACTACGAGAAATGGCATCAGCAGACATATTCTTGATTACAAAGATCTCCGGCTCAGCACCTGCATCAGCTACCGCACGGGCAGAGTCAAACTCGCAATTGGTGCCGGGGAACACTGGAATCAGAACCTTTGGCTTTGCAACTTTAACCGCAGGTGCAACTCTGGGCTTTTCAGGGCTGGAAACCGTTTCGATCGGTGTAACTGCATCGGGGATATTGCAGGAATACACAGATTCCAGCTTATTCTCATAAGCCTTTTGCAAAGCTACCAGTGTTACAGACTCACTGCCGCAGGAGATCATACCGTCATCAGTAACCATACCGATAACCTGTGCGTCTGCAATATCTTCCGTAACTTCCAAAACAAATGCGCCGTAGTTATAGCCGAAGATGTCTGCAATAGAAGTCTTATCAAACGCAAAGCCCAGGCCGTTGCCGAAGCACATTTTCATAATTGCTTCGCCGATTCCGCCCAGACCGGGTGTGTAGCAGGACAGAACCTTACCATCGCGCATCAGCCTGGTAACACGGTCAAACAAAGGCAGCAGAGATTCTGCCTTAGGCAGGCCATTGGCATCGTACTCAGGCTGCAAACAAACCACTTTGCTGCCAGCCTTCTTAAACTCGTTGGAAATAATGTTCTGAACCTTATCCGTAGTGATGGCAAAGGAAACCAAGGTAGGCGGAACATCCAGTTCCTCAAATGTGCCGGACATAGAGTCCTTACCGCCAATAGCTGCGATCTTCAGATCCATCTGCGCCTTGAATGCGCCCAGAAGGGCTGCGGTGGGTTGACCCCAACGCTTTGCATCCTTACCAACACGCAGGAAGTACTCCTGGAAGGTCAGATACACATCCTCATAGCTGGCACCAGTGGCAACCAACTTGGAGGCTGATTCCACAACTGCAAGATACGCACCGTGATAGGGACTCTTTTCAGTAATAAACGGATTGTAACCCCAGCTCATCACAGAGCAGTCATCGGTATGGCCCTTCTCCAGACTGACCTTGTGAACCATTGCCTGAATAGGTGTCTGCTGATGCTTACCTCCAAAGGGCATAAGTACAGTACCAGCCCCGATGGTGGAGTCGAAACGCTCAGAAAGGCCGCGCTTGGAGCAGGTGTTCAGATCTGTGGCGATCCGAGTCATATTCTCAGTGAAGGTGCCGGTGATGGCCGGTGTGAAATCAGCAGGTGCAGACAACTCCACATCCACATGCTTTTCCGCGCCATTGGAGTTAAGGAATTCACGGCTAATGTCGCAAATAGTCTGGTCATTCCAGAACATCTTGAGTCTGGGTTCGGCGGTAACAGTGGCAACCACAGTAGCCTGGAGATTTTCCATATCAGCCAGTTCCATAAAGCGGTCCACATTTTCAGCAGCAACCACAATGGCCATACGCTCCTGAGATTCAGAAATTGCCAGTTCTGTGCCATCCAAGCCCTCATATTTTTTGGGGACTTTATTCAGTTCTATCTCCAATCCATCAGCCAATTCACCGATGGCAACAGATACACCGCCAGCGCCAAAGTCATTGCAACGCTTAATCATAACCGCAGCCTCAGCATTGCGGAACAAACGCTGAAGTTTACGCTCCTCGGGTGCATTACCCTTCTGGACCTCAGCACCGCAGGAGGACAGCGATTCTACAGTATGGCTCTTGGAAGAACCGGTAGCACCACCGCAGCCATCGCGGCCGGTTTTGCCACCCAGTAGGATCACCTTATCTCCGGGCGCGGGGAAATCGGGCTTAGAATGGTCCTCATGAACCGCACCTACCACTGCACCGATTTCCATGCGCTTTGCTGCATAACCGGGGTGATACAGTTCATCCACCATACCGGTAGCCAAACCAATCTGATTACCATAAGAGGAATATCCGGCAGCCGCAGTGGTAACGATCTTTCTCTGAGGAAGTTTACCCTTAATTGTCTCATTGACCGGCTTCAGTGGGTCCGCAGCACCGGTAACGCGCATAGCTGCATAAACGTATGCACGGCTGGCAAGAGGATCACGAATTGCGCCGCCAATACAGGTAGCTGCGCCGCCAAAGGGTTCGATCTCTGTGGGGTGGTTATGAGTTTCATTCTTAAACAACAATAACCAGGGCTGCTCCTCGCCGTCAACAGTTACCGTCATACGGACTGTACAGGCATTGATTTCTTCAGATTCGTAAAGCTTATCCAGATAGCCATTCTTACGAAGATATTTTCCTGCCAGAGTGCCGATGTCCATTAGATTGATGGGCTTGGTGCGACCAAGCTCCTTACGGGTGGCAATATAATCCTCGTAAGCTTTTTGTAGCAAAGGATCTGCAAAGGTTACATTGTCTATTGTGGTATTAAATGTAGTGTGTCGGCAGTGATCGGACCAATACGTATCGATCATGCGGATCTCAGTGATGGTGGGATTGCGGTTTTCGGTCTTGAAATAGCTCTGGCAGAAGGTAATATCGTCCAGATCCATAGCAAGACCAAGGGTCTTGACCATCTCGGCAAGACCAGCACTGTCCAGTTCCAGGAAGCCTTCGACGGTGGCTACGGATTCCGGAACCGTAACTTCCATCTCCAAGGTTGCAGGAACCTCTAAGGCTGCTTCACGGCATTCCACAGGATTGATCACATGGCCACGAATCGCTGCCACATCCTGCTCTGACAATTCGCCCTCAAGCACATAGACCTTTGCAGTACGAACCAGGGGCCGTTCCCCTTGGGACAAAATCTGGATACACTGTGCAGCAGAGTCCGCTCTCTGATCAAACTGACCGGGCAGAGGCTCAACTGCAAACACAACGCCACCAGTAGGAACATCATAGCTTACGTTGTCCACCTGGGGCTCAGAGAAAACTGTATTAACGGCATAGCGGAACAACTGATCGTCAATCTTCTGTACATCATAACGGTTCAGAACACGAACAGACGTTAGGCCTTTGATCTGAAGAAATTCTCTGATCTCCTTCAAAAGACTGTCAGCTTCGTGCGTCTGACCCGCTTTCTTTTCTACATATACGCGATATACCATGAGGGATACTCCTCCTTATTTATACGCAGCGAGTCCCCGCTGTCCAATATCACTTCTGCGGTAAGCTCTCTCAAACTGCACACCACCAGCAATACGATACGCCTCTTTAATTGCATCAGCAAGTGTGCCTGCCACTGCGGTAGTTCCTGTAACACGGCCACCGGAGGTAACCAGCTTACCATCTGCCAGCTTTGCACCGGCCACATAAGTATGCTTTCGGGCTTCTTCTGTCATAGTAATCTCAAAGCCCTTCTGATAGCTTTCAGGATAGCCGGCAGATGCCGTTACGACACAGCAGGCATGCTTATCCGAGAAACGAACCTCCGTCTCAGCCAGCGTGCCATTGGTGGTTGCCTGCATTACAGTCAGCAGATCGCTTTCCAACAGAGGCAGAACTACCTGAGTCTCTGGGTCGCCGAAACGGCAGTTATACTCGATCACCTTAGGCCCATTTGGTGTCAGCATAAGCCCAAAATACAGACAACCCTTAAAGGTACGACCCTCGGCATTCATCGCCTGAATGGTAGGAAGAAAGATCTTCTCCATACATTCTCCGGCGACTGCATCCGTATAGTAGGGATTGGGCGCAATGGTGCCCATACCACCAGTATTTAAACCGGTATCATTATCCCCTGCACGCTTGTGGTCCATGGAAGATACCATAGGTTTGACCACATTACCATCTGTAAATGCGAGAACAGACACCTCAGGACCGGTCAAGAACTCCTCAATAACAACAGTGGAACCAGACTTGCCAAACTTTGCATTTGCCATCATGTCTGTAATGGCTTCCACTGCTTCTTCCCTGCTCTGAGCGATAATTACACCCTTGCCAAGCGCAAGACCATCCGCCTTAATAACAGTGGGGATTGGTGCCGTCTTGACATACTCCAGAGCCTTATCAACATCAGTAAAGATCTCATAGGCAGCCGTAGGGATACCATACTTCTTCATCAGATCCTTGGAGAAGGCTTTGCTGCCTTCGATAATTGCAGCCTTAGCATTGGGGCCAAAGCATGGTACGCCGATTTCGTTAAGTCTGTCAACACAGCCCAGCACCAATGGATCATCCGGTGCAACCACTGCATAATCCACAGGATTTTGTTTCACAAATTCTACAATACCATCAATATCCGTTGCAGCAACGTCCACGCAAACAGCGTCCATTGCAATACCTCCGTTGCCCGGCAATGCATAGATCTGATCGATGGTAGTATTTTCCTTAAGCTTTTTAATGATGGCATGCTCTCTTCCGCCGCCACCGACTACCAAAACCTTCATGCGTTTCCCTCCATTAATGGTGGAATAGACGCATACCCGTAAACGCCATTACAATACCGCGCTTATTACACTCATCAATGACAAGATCATCACGAATCGATCCACCGGGTTCAGCAATGTATTTAACACCGGAGGCTGCGGCGCGCTTGATATTATCGTTAAAGGGGAAAAACGCATCAGATCCAAGAGAAACATTCTGGCGGCTGGCCAGCCATGCCTTCTTGTCCTCATCCGTCAACGGCTCGGGACGGGAGGTGAAATAGTTCTGCCAGATACCCTCAGCGCACACATCTTCCTCGTTGCCGTTGATATATCCGTCGATTACATTATCCCGGTTAGGACGGCCCAGATCCTCACGGAAAGGCAACGCCAGGGTCTTGGGATGTTGACGCAGGAACCAGGTGTCAGCCTTGCTGCCTGCCAGGCGGGTGCAATGAATACGACTCTGTTGTCCGGCGCCGACACCAATTGCCTGTCCGTCAACTGCATAACATACAGAGTTGGACTGGGTATACTTAAGCGTTATCAGTGCCACAATCAAGTCGATCTTCGCACTCTCAGGCAGATCTTTGTTCTCAGTAACAATGTTTTCCAATAGTTCATTGCCGATCTTAAAATTATTATGGCCCTGTTGGAAGGTAACACCGAAAACCTGCTTATTCTCCGCCTCGGCAGGAACAAAATCCGGGTCAATCGCTACCACATTATAGTTACCCTTGCGCTTGGTTTTAAGAATCTCTAACGCCTCATCTGTGTAACCGGGAGCAATAACACCATCAGATACCTCACGGGCAATCAATTTCGCGGTCAGTGCATCGCAGGTATCAGACAGAGCAACCCAGTCGCCAAAGGAACACATACGGTCCGTACCACGGGCACGGGCATAGGCGCAGGCCAGAGGATTCTGGTCCAGCTCAGGAATGTCATCTACAAAGCATGCCTTTTTCAGTTCCTCGCTAAGAGGCTTACCAACCGCCGCAGAGGTAGGCGAAACGTGCTTAAAAGATGTTGCACAGACCATTCCTGTTGCTTCCTTCAGTTCCATTACCAGCTGCCAAGAATTAAGCGCATCCATAAAGTTGATATAACCCGGACGGCCATTCAAAATGGTAAATGGCAGCTCGCTGCCGTCATGCATATACAGCTTCGCAGGCTTCTGATTGGGGTTGCAACCATATTTCAGTTCAAATTCCTTCATTGATTCAATCTCCTTTACGCATGCTTATTAAGGATCCTCTGCTCAAAATCGCCGGTGGTCAGATTGGTATAGCGAACAAACAGGGAAATCTTATTATCGGGATTCAAATTATTCCAGAGCATTTCTGTAAATGCATCAATATCATCGCGCATAGCCACACGCTCCGGCTCACCCTGGAATGTAGGAATGACGGGATTACCATCGCAAACATAAGTATGAATGAAATGGCCCAGACCTGCAATGGCAGGATACTCATAGAAGAATCTTGCACAGGCAGAGCCTTCTGCATCAGCAGACTTCAAAATGGACATCTTATAGCTGCCATCCCCTGCCAGCAGGCCGGAAATTCTGGGTGTCCAGTTCGGACCGTCATCTTCAAACATTCTGGTACGCAGTGCTGCCTCCCAGCTTTCTCCCTTGGCAAGATACTCCCAAATCGTATCCGTCTGGTCGCCGTTGGTAACGATCAAACCACAGCCTGCCTCACGGACAGGATGGTAGATAATCAAATGGGGGTCCTTCATTAAACTGGGGTCATGTGCCTCAGTGCGGATACCATCCGGCTCCTGCACAAAAACACGGTTGCGGCTGTTAACACTACGACCCATAATAAAGTAGGCAGCGACAGAACGCGTGCCATCCGGCGTAACACCCAGCACAATACCACGGCCGGGGTATGCATTGGTAGAAAGCTTCTCCTCCAGAGAACCTATTTCATATACGTTCATATAAACTACCCTTTCTTAACCGATAATTTGTTTACTGATTATTTCCACAGCTTGAGGAAGGATCTTCCATTCCGCTTGTTCCATAACGCGTCTTTGCAGAATTTCCGGTGTGTCCTCTTCTTCAACGCTAACAGCCTTCTGGAGAATAATCTTTCCGCCATCGGGTATTTCATTGACGAAATGCACTGTTGCTCCGGTAACCTTTACACCATAAGCAAGTGCTTCTTCATGGACCCGTAATCCGTAAAAACCTTTTCCACAAAAGGAAGGGATCAAAGAGGGATGTACATTTAAAATGCGTTGGGGATAATCACAGGTGAAATTCTCACTGAGAATAGACATAAATCCGGCAAGAACGATCAGATCGATCTTATACTCTTTCAGCAGTATCTTAATCTGTTCTTCAAATGCAGACTGACTACCGCATATTTTCTTTGTTACAACTACAGCAGGAATGTTTGCTTTTGCAGCACGCTCTAAAGCGAAAGCCTCCGCATTGTTTGAAATGACAAGCGTAATCTCGCCACTGCGGATAACACCGGAAGCCTGTGCATCAATTAATGCCTGTAAGTTTGTACCGCTGCCGGAAACCAGAACTGCAATCCTTGCCTTATTCATGGATAACTCCCCTTTAGACAATTTCGATCTTTGTATCTGAAGCAACGATCTGGCCAATTACATAGGCATCCTCGCCGTTTGCCTGCAAAATTTCGATGGCACGTTCTACATCATCGGCGGATACAACAATACTCATGCCAACACCCATGTTGTAAGTATTAAACATATCCCGCTCAGGAATGTTGCCGGTCTTAGCAATCAAATCGAAGATAGGCAGAACCTTAACCGCATTGCGCTCGATTTTAGCACCCAAGCCATCGGGAATGCTGCGGGGAATATTCTCATAGAAACCGCCGCCGGTAATGTGGCTGATGCCCTTCACATTCACCTTCTCCAACAGCGCAAGAACAGGCTTCACATAGATCTTGGTGGGGGTCAGCAGTGTCTCCGCTACCGTTTTACCGCCAAGCTCCTCTCTTGCCGCATACAGATCGGGGTTGTTATTGTCGATGTCGAAAACCTTACGGCACAGGCTAAAGCCATTGGAATGAATGCCTGTAGAGGGCAATGCAATTACAACATCACCCGCTTCCATTTTGGTGTTATCCAAAATCTTTTTCTTGTCAACAATACCTACGGCAAAACCAGCAAGGTCATAATCCTCCACAGGCATCATACCGGGGTGGTCGGCAGTCTCGCCGCCGATCAACGCAGCTCCAGACTGAACACAGCCCTCAGCTACACCACTGACGATCTGGGCAATCTTCTCAGGCACATTCTTACCACAAGCAATATAATCCAGGAAAAACAAGGGTTTTGCACCAACACAGATAATATCGTTGACACACATAGCAACTGCGTCAATACCGATCGTGTCGTGCTTGTCCATCAAAATTGCAAGCTTCACCTTTGTGCCGCAGCCGTCCGTACCGGACACCAAAACAGGTTCTTCCATACCTGCAACGGGCAGACCGTAGCAACCGCCAAAACCGCCAACGTCATCCAAGCATCCAGAATTACGGGTGCGGGCAACATGCTTCTTCATCAATTCCACAGCACGGTAGCCTGCGGTAATGTCCACGCCGGCAGCGGCGTAGCTCTCAGAATAGCTCTTCTCCATTATGAATCAAGCTCCTTACTAAAATTATTCTTTGCCGTTCCAGCAATAGGTGCACAGCTTGCAGGGTTCAAGGCCGATGGCCTTCACAACCCCATCAATGGTTTGGAAACCAAGAGAAGCAAATTTGAACTTTTCACAGATAACTTTACGCATTCTCTTTCCACGCTCGGTATTGCCATCGGCGTACTCCTGGATATGATTGAGTCCCTCCTCACCTTCCAGTTCAACAATAACCTTCCGGGAAATCAGGTCCATATCGCTGGTAGAACGGGAGAAATTCAAATACTTACAGCCATACATGATAGGCGGACAGGCAGAGCGCATGTGCACAGATTTAGCCCCATTGCTATACAAAAACTCAACTGTTTCCTGTAACTGCGTACCACGAACGATGGAATCATCCACAAACAGAAGATTCTTATTCGCAATCAGTTCATGGACAGGGATCTGCTTCATTTTGGCAATCTTCTTACGATCCGCTTGTTTCGCCGGGGTAAAACTTCTTGCCCATGTAGGCGTATACTTGATAAATGCCCGGGCAAAGGGCTTGCCGGTACGGTTGGCATAGCCGATGGCATGAGGGGTGCCGGAATCCGGAACGCCGCATACATAGTCAATATCCATAGATCTGCCCTGCGCCATATCCCGCTCGGCAATCGCAGCGCCGTTGCGGTATCGCATTGCCTCTACATCAATGTCCTCATAGGTAGATGTGGGGTATCCGAAATAACTCCAAAGGAACGCACAAATACGCATTTCTTCACCGGGGGCAGCTAACTGAACAGCTCCATCCGGAGTCAGCTCAACAATTTCACCCGGTCCAAGCTCTTTAACATGCTCATATCCCAGCTTTGTGTAGGCAAATCGCTCAAAGGAAACACAGTAACCATCCTCGTCTTTGCCAATCTGTACCGGGATTCTCCCCAACTTATCTCTGGCAGCAATAAGCTTACCCTCATCTGTGAGGATCAGAATGTTGGCAGTTCCCTCAACAGCATCCTGCACAAACCGGATACCCTCAACAAAACTGCTTTTCTGACTGATAAGGGCAGCCACCAGTTCATTGGAGTTTACCTTTCCTCCAGTCATAGCATCAAAGTGTCCGCCACTGTTCTCAAAATACTGCCGGGAAAGCTCCTCCGCATTATTGACAATACCAACCGTACTGATGGCAAAAGTCCCCAGCTTGGAGCGGATCAACAGGGGCTGCGGATCGGTATCGCTAATACAGCCGATCGCTGCCGTCCCCTTCATTTCATCCAATGTGCGCTCAAACTTTGTACGGAACGGAGAATTTTCAATATTGTGTATCTCTCTTTGCAGACCGATCTCTTTGTCATAGGCAGCTAAACCGGCTCTGCGCGTTCCCAGATGAGAGTGATAGTCTACGCCAAAGAACACATCCACCATACAGTCGCGCTTGGATGTGATTCCAAAAAAGCCTCCCATGGTCTACTCCTTGTTAGAAAAAATTAAGCAAAAAAAAGCTTGTTCAGCGTCATGGGGTCGATATACTGACCGTCTTTGTATACACGCATATTGCCGGATGCAATCTCATCGATCAGCATAACCTTACCATCGGCATCGTAACCGAACTCGAACTTAATGTCATACATATCCAAGCCCTTTTCCTTCAGATCGTCAGCAACGATCTTGGTAATTGCCTGAGTCATAGCCTTCAGATCGTCGTACTGCTCAGCCGTCATGACACCCAGATCTACCAAGCCGTCTTTGGTAACCAGAGGATCGCCCTTCTCGTCGTTTTTGAAAGTAGTCTCCACATAAGCGGGCAGATCCTGACCCTCGGTGCAGTAGTCAGAATAGCGACGGTAGAAAGAACCTACTGCCTTATAGCGGCAGATAACTTCCAGACCTTTACCGAAAACCTTTCCGGGAAGCACTTCCATAGTGGTGTTTTCCAGGTCGGCACTGACATAGTGTGTCTTGATACCGGCAGCATTAATTTTTTCAAAGAAGTAAATAGACATACGCAGGTTTACATCGCCCACGCCCTCGATGGTCAAGCCAACAGAGTTCTCACCGGGATCAAACACGCCGTCCTTACCGGTGCAGTCGTCCTTAAACTTCAGCAGATAGTTGCCGTTTTCCAGAGAAAAAACATCCTTCGTCTTACCGGTGTATACAAGTTTCTTTTCCATAATCAAGATCTCCTTTTATATTCTGATGGTTTATACCAAGTGATTACAGTCTTTCCAAAATACCTGCATCTTTATCCAGAACACTCTGGGCATCCTTAACACGCTTGTTGTCCAGCTTCTGTGCCAGTTCCGCATCAGACACTGCCAAGATCTGGGCAGCCAGCAGAGCCGCGTTTCCACCACCGTTGATGGCAACAGTAGCCACCGGGATACCGGTTGGCATCTGGACTGTAGACAACAGTGCGTCCATGCCGTCCAGTGCGCTGGATTTGCAGGGAATGCCAATAACCGGCAACGTGGTGTTCGCGGCAATGGCACCAGCCAAGTGGGCTGCCATACCGGCAGCAGCAATCAAAACGCCGAATCCTTTCGACCTTGCATTAAGCGCAAAATCCCTGGCTTCGACAGGTGTTCTATGCGCAGAATAAACATGCACCTCAAAAGGGATGTCCAGAGAGCGCAGCAGATCTACGGCCTTCTGAATGATTGGCAGATCGCTGTCGCTGCCCATAATGATGCCTACTTTTTTCATAAAATACCTCCTGTAAAAACAAAAAGGCGCACTTAGCCTATACAGCTAAACGCGCCCAGACGGTCGGCCGATTGATCCTAAGATCAACACTTTCTGTTCCCCTGTGGTGCTCCACATTTCCCGTCAGTCGCAGAAAGCGGTATTGTAAATTACGACACAATTTTATCACGTCGTTAAAGTGGTGTCAAGAAACAACGAAACCCTTTTTATATTTTCGTATCATTTAACACGAAAACCTCTGGATAAACAGGCTTTTTTGTGGAACTTTTGGTATGTTTATCCAGAGGATCTTTATTGTCAATTCAATTTCTTTTTCCCCTCGCAATAGATGCAACGATAAATACCGTTTTCACGGTTAACACACTTAAAGGCGTGGGTGATCTCTTGTTCGGTAGCGGTGATACATCGGGGATTATCGCAGTGCAAGGTATCAACAACCACATCCACAGGCTCAGGCATCTGCCTGCCTTCCTCAGCATCCTTCAAAAGCTTCATAATCAGCGCCATGCGCATGTACTTTCCGTTGAGTGCCTGGCGGAAATATGCCGCTCTGGGGTCCTCGTCTACTTTGACGCTAATCTCATTAACACGGGGCAATGGATGGAGAATCCGCATGTTCTTTTTCGCAGTAGCCAGTTTTTCGGCGGTGAGAATATAGCTGTCTTTTAGACGTTCGTATTCATCATAGCTGTCAAATCTCTCACGTTGGATGCGGGTCATGTACAGAACATCTAACTGAGGCATAGCTTCTTCCAAAGAGGTAGTCTCCATATATTCCATACCGTATTTATCCAGCACTTCATACTTGACATACTTGGGAAGCTGCAGCTCCTCAGGAGCAATCAGAACAACCTTGATGTTATGATAGCGGCCCAAAGCCGAGAGCAGAGAATGGACCGTTCTTCCATACTTCAGATCACCGCAAAATCCAACTGTCAGGTTTTCAAGTCTGCCCAACTCACGGTAGATTGTCAGTAAGTCTGCAAGAGTCTGTGTAGGATGGCAATGTCCACCATCCCCAGCATTAATAACAGGTATGGATGCACTTCTTGCTGCCACATACGGCGCACCTTCCTTTGGATGCCTCATAGCCATAATATCCGCATAGCAACTGATTATCTTAGCTGTATCCGCTATGCTTTCACCTTTGGACGCAGAGGATGAACTGGCTTCACTGAAACCAATCACATTACCACCCAGTTCCATCATTGCCGCTTCAAAACTCAGACGGGTTCGGGTCGAAGGTTCAAAAAACAGGGTGGCTAACTTCTTACCACGACAAGCTTCCGAATATTTACCAGGATTCTCGCTGATGTCGCAAGCAGTTTTCAAAAGAGCATCCAGTTCTTCCACGGAGAAATCCGTAATATCAATTAAGCTTCTCATGCCTTCGCTCCATTCACCGCCAGATAGTTTTTGATTCGGGTAACATTCTCCTGATTGGCAGGGTCCTCTTCCAGATACTCAATAATGTCATAAACATCAACAACAGCGTATACTGGGAAACCATAGGCTTCCTCTATCTCCTGCATCGCACCCTTTTCGCCCTGGCCCTTTTCCTTGCGGTCTACCATCACAAAGGTTGCTGCGACCTTAACGCCCTCCAATCCACCCAGGATTGCCATGCTTTCACGGATTGCAGTACCGGCAGTGATTACATCTTCCACGATAACCACTTCCTCACCCGCCTGGGGAACATAGCCCACAAAGACACCGCCCTCTCCGTGGTCTTTTACCTCCTTACGGTTGAAGAAAAAAGGCACGTCCAGACCATTCTTACTCAGCGCGACTGCGGCAGAGACTGCAATGGAAATTCCTTTGTAGGCAGGCCCAAAAAGAACCGACTTCTTATTGCCCAACTTTTCAAAATAAGCCTTGGCATAGAATTCACCCAGTTTGGCAATTTCTTCACCTGTCTTAATCATTCCAGCGTTCACAAAATACGGGATCTTTCTGCCACTCTTAGCAGTAAAATCGCCGAATTTCAACACACCGGCACCTTGCAGAAACTGAATAAAGTCTCTTTTGTAGCTTTCCATAATTGTCTCCTTCTATCTTCTCAGCTAAGCAGTTTTTTTAATTGCGTGATATTTTCCGCAGTATAATCCGCATTCGATTTTTGGTGCTCTTCCCTGTCGCCATAACCGTAAAGTACGCCAATGGCCGGAATCCCGATCTTATGGGCACCCTCCACGTCGTGTTTCCGGTCGCCAACCATAACGACTCCGGAAAGATCTGTAATATCCGCACGTTTCAACGCTTCCCGGATCACATCTGCCTTACCGTAGCCCTTAGGAGGGTGCAGCAAAGCTCCACTGATAACATCAAAATATTTTGCAATTCCGAAATGTTCCAAAATCTTTATAGAAAAAATCTCGGGCTTAGATGTAGCAACAAGCAAACGCTTACCTGCGTTCCTCAGACTGCCCAGCA
Source organism: Faecousia sp. (assembly GCA_045647705.1). Classification (GTDB taxonomy): domain Bacteria; phylum Bacillota; class Clostridia; order Oscillospirales; family Oscillospiraceae; genus Faecousia. Next base: position 11,048 of record JAZRMP010000063.1, on the reverse strand, counting down.
AATCTTCCACACCGTCATACACACGATTTTCAAAAAGTCCCTTAGTGGAGAAATACTCTCTGTATATCTCCACCGCTTCCAACGCCCGCACCTGGGACATTCCAAAATAGCGCATAAAGGATTCATCCAACGGTGGCCCGATAAAGGGATAGAGCTGTTCCCTTTCCGGAATCCGGATTCCATAGTGCCGCAGGGCATGCATCACAGAGTTGGTAATTCCTTCACCGGGATCGGTGAGCGTTCCGTCAAGGTCAAACAATATTGTATGAAAGTTCATATCAATCGCAGAACTCAGTAACACAACGCTCATAAGCGGCTACCGGGTCGGCAGCCACCGTAATAGGTCTGCCTACAACAATGTAGTCAGAACCGATTTGCTTTGCCTGTACAGGGGTCATCACACGCTTCTGGTCGCCCACCTCCCCATCAGCAAAACGGACGCCGGGAGTAATCGTTAGGAACTCCTTACCGCAGGTGTCGTGGACCTTGCCCGCCTCTAAAGGAGAACAGACAATGCCGTCTAACCCAGCATTTTTGGCAGTCTTGGCATAGTGCATAACCACCTGATCGATGGGTTCTTTAATCAGAATATCCCTCTCCATACTCTCCTGATCGGTAGATGTGAGCTGCGTAACGGCAATCAGCAGAGGGCGTGTGCCGTCCTCACGGGTTAACCCTTCCAACGCGCCCTGCATCATTGCGGTAGTTCCCGCAGCATGCAGATTGGTAATGTCCACATCCAAATTCCGCAACACCGCCATTGCTTTTTTTACAGTATTGGGAATATCATGCAACTTCAGGTCCAAGAAGATCTTATGACCACGGGCCTTGATCTGTCGCACGATGCTGGGTCCTTCAGCATAGTAAAGTTCCATACCAATCTTCACAAACGGCTTACGACCAGTAAATTTGTCCAGAAATGCAAAAGTCTGTTCAGCACTTGCAAAGTCGCAAGCAACAATTACATCTTTCCCCATTACTTTACTCCTCCAATAATTTCTGTAAGTGAATTGATTCCGTACTTATCCATAACACGAGGAAGATCCGCTATTATATCACGGCAGGCAAAAGGATTCACCAGATTTGCCGCACCTACCTCAACAGCCGTGGCACCTGCAAGCATCATTTCCACCACATCTTCCGCACTGGAAATACCGCCCATGCCCACAACCGGCACTTTAACAGCATTGGCAACCTGATAGACCATACGAACAGCTACAGGAAAAATTGCACTGCCAGAAAATCCGCCCATCCTGTTGGCAATAATCAGCTTTCTGCTGCGCAGATCAATTCGCATTCCCAGCATAGTATTGATTAGGCTGATACCATCCGCGCCCGCATCCTCACAGGCTTTTGCAATGGTAACAATATCGGTTACATTGGGACTCAGCTTTATAATAACCGGCTTTGCAGTTACCTTCTTAACTGCCGCCGTAACCTCTGCAGCTGCCTTAGGATCCGTGCCGAAGCTCATTCCGCCGCCATGGACATTTGGGCAGCTTACATTTACTTCCAGCCAGCCGACCTGTTCTTCCTTGTCCAGACGCTCACAGGTGTAGGCATAATCCTCAACACAAAAGCCACTCACATTTGCCATCACAGGCTTATGGAAACAGGACTTCAATTTAGGCAATTCCTCGGAAATAACCTTGTCTACGCCGGGATTTTGCAGGCCAACAGCGTTGATCATACCTGCACTGCATTCCGCAATTCTCGGCGTAGGATTGCCAAACCGGGGATCCTTGGTTGTACCTTTAAACGAAAATGTACCCAAACAATTTATGTCATACAGCTCCGCATACTCGTAGCCATAACCAAACGTGCCGGAGGCGGGAATCACCGGGTTGCTTAATTCGATTCCGCACAGACTGGCGCTCAGTCTTCCCACAAGATCTCCTCCTTCCGCATAACAGGACCTTCCTTACAGATCCGTTTATAGCCGGTTAAGGTCTTGCAGGAACACCCCATGCAAGCACCAAAGCCACAGCCCATTCGCTTTTCAAAGCTCATCTGACCGGAGGTTGCCGAAGCCTTATAAACCGCCTTAAGCATAGGCTCCGGACCGCAGGTATAAAAATACGTATAATCCATACCCTTCAGTGCATCCGTTACAAAACCCTTCATGCCATAGGAGCCGTCAACAGTCGTAACGACTACTTCCGCGCCCAAGGAACGGAAGTCTTCCTCGCAGAACACTTCCGCTTTTGTATTAAATCCAAGGATTACACTGACCTTCTTCCCCTGTTCGATCAGTTTCCGGGCAAGCAGGTACATAGGCGGTACACCAACACCGCCACCAAGCAGCACAGGGCGGTCCCCGGATACGGACAGGTCATATCCGTTGCCCAACCCAGTCAAAACATCCAACTCACCAGTCTTCATACCAGCCATCTGCTCTGTTCCCTTGCCCACGACCTTGTAAATAATCGTCAGCTTGTCCCCTTCCACATTGCAAACAGAAATGGGGCGACGCAGGAACAGCCCGTCCAGCTTGATATTCACAAACTGGCCGGGTGCCGTAATAGCAGAAACATCACCGGAAAGAATCATTTTGTAGACACTGTCCGTAAGTGGTGTGTTTTCAACAATTTGGAAAATTCCTTGTTTCATACGAACCTCTTATGCGTCAATAGTAGAAATAGTCAGTGTGGTCTCCTCCAGCACGTCCAGAAGAACACGTACCGTATCCAACGCAGTAAAAATTGTAACATTATTTTCCGTAGCCATTAAACGAATCTGGTGTCCGTCGCTACTTGAGCCATCGGCACCGGGATCTCTGGTATTGATCACATAAGCGATATGTCCCTGGCGCATTGCCTCTGGGATCTCATCGCTGCCGTCGCTGATCTTGCCAAGAATATGGGTACGGATTCCGTTGCTCTTAAGATAGCGGGCAGTACCCTCCGTGGCCTCGATGTTGAAGCCAAGGTTATAGAATCGACGGATCAGAGGCAATGCCTCTTCCTTGTCTTTATCTGCAATGGTTGCAAAAACAGTACCATAATTCTGCAAATGCATACCGGAAGCCTGTAACGCCTTAAACAACGCACGGTTGAGCTTGTCATCATAGCCAATCGCCTCACCTGTAGATTTCATCTCCGGAGACAGATAGGCATCCAAACCACGCAGCTTATTGAAGGAGAACACAGGCACCTTAACATACCAGCGTTTCTTCTCCTCCGGATAAATATCGAATAATCCCTGCTCCTTAAGGCTCTTTCCAAGAATAACCTCGGTTGCAATATCCGCCAAACTGTAACCGGTAGCTTTTGACAGGAACGGTACAGTACGGGAAGAGCGAGGGTTCACCTCAATGATGAACACATTATCCTCGTTATCCACAATAAACTGGATGTTATATAATCCAATGATGCCGATGCCCAGACCCAGTTTTTTTGCGTACTGCAAAATGGTGCCCTTCACCTTATCAGAAATGGAGAATGTAGGATAGACGCTGATAGAGTCGCCGGAGTGAACGCCGGTACGTTCCACCAGTTCCATAATACCGGGAACAAAGACATTGATTCCGTCGCAGATGGCGTCGACCTCAACTTCCTTACCCTGGATATACTTATCCACAAGAACAGGCTTGTCCTCGTCGATCTCAACAGCCGTCTTCAGATAATGCCGCAACTGGGCTTCATTGGCAACGATCTGCATTGCCCTGCCGCCCAGAACGAAGCTGGGACGCACAAGAACAGGATAACCAATCTCAGCAGCAGCAGAAATGCCGTCCTCAATCTTCGTAACAGCTTTGCCTTTGGGCTGGGGAATATTCAGTTCTGAAAGAATCTTTTCAAAAACATCTCTGTTCTCAGCACGTTCAATAGCAGCGCAGTCCGTGCCAATAATCTTCACGCCACGATCCATCAGTGGCTGCGCCAGGTTAATGGCTGTCTGGCCACCAAGAGAGGCTACCACACCCTCGGGCTTTTCAAACTCGATGATGTTCATAACATCCTCGGGTGTCAGTGGCTCAAAGTAAAGCTTATCGGCAGTTGTGTAGTCCGTGGAAACCGTCTCCGGGTTATTGTTAATAATAATAGCTTCATAACCGGAATTTTTAATGGTCGTTACTGCATGGACAGTGGAATAGTCAAATTCAACACCCTGTCCGATGCGGATAGGACCTGCACCCAAAACAACGATCTTTTTCTTATTTGTCAGCCTGGATGCATTTTCACCAGTATAGGAAGAATAGAAGTACGGAATATAGGCACCGGTGTGGCAGGTATCCACCATCTTAAACGCGGGGAACATCCCCTTTTCCTTACGCAGATTATATACATCCGATTCGGAACACTTCCACATGCGGGCAATATACTTATCGCTAAAGCCCATCTTCTTCGCATGCAGCAGCACATCCAGATCACGAACGCTTACGCGCAGTTTCTCCTCCATCTCAACGATCCGCTTGATAGCCTCCAGGAAATAGGGTGTGATTTGAGTAACCTCATGGATCTTCTCAACGGAAACGCCATGATAGACCAATTCAGCAATGGCAAAGATGTTATCAGATCGGAACGTTTTAATATAATCCAGCAATTCCTCAACGGACATATTATCAAACTTGGCGTGATAAATATGGTTTGCGCCGATTTCCAGAGAACGGATACCCTTCAGCAGAGACTCCTCCAATGTTGTTCCAATACCCATGACCTCGCCGGTAGCTTTCATCTGCGTACCAAGCACATTGGAAGCCGCAGTAAACTTATCAAAGGGAAATCTCGGAAGCTTGGTAATCACATAATCTAACCTTGGCTCAAAGGCAGCGTTGGTATTTGCAATCTTAATATCCTCCAGTGCCATACCCATAGCGATCTTAGCAGTAACACGGGCAATGGGATAGCCAGAGGCCTTGGACGCCAAGGCAGAGGAACGGGAAACTCTGGGGTTGACCTCAATGAGATAGTACTCGCTGGAATGGGGATTGAGCGCAAACTGAACATTACAGCCACCCTCGATTTTCAGCTCACGAATAATCTTAATAGCAGAATCATTAAGCATCTTCAGGTCATGATCGTTCAAGGTCATAATGGGCGCAACAACAATGGAGTCACCGGTGTGGACACCCACTGGGTCCATATTCTCCATGCCGCAAATGGTAATGGCATGGTCGTTGGAGTCGCGCATAACCTCAAATTCAATTTCTTTGTATCCTTTAACGCTCTTCTCCACCAAAACCTGATGTACAGGAGACAACTTAAAGGCATTGGAGCCAATCTCGACCAAATCCTCGTCATTATAGGCAAAACCGCCGCCGGTACCACCCAAAGTAAACGCAGGACGCAGGACTACAGGATAACCAATCCGGTTTGCTGCCTCTCTGGCTTCCTCGATAGAATAGGTGATCTCAGAGGGAATTACAGGCTCGCCGATAGATTCGCACATCTGCTTGAACAGTTCCCTGTCCTCTGCCCGCTCAATAGATGCGCTGCTGGTACCCAGAAGTTCAACGTTACACTCTTTTAAAACGCCCTTCTTCTCAAGCTGCATTGCAAGGTTCAGACCGGTCTGACCACCCAAGCCGGGAATAATTGCGTCCGGACGCTCATAGCGCAGAATCTTGGCTATATATTCCAGCGTCAAAGGTTCCATGTAGACCTTATCGGCAATGGTGGTATCTGTCATAATGGTTGCAGGGTTAGAATTGCACAGTACCACCTCATAGCCTTCTTCTTTTAGCGCAAGGCACGCCTGTGTGCCCGCGTAGTCAAACTCTGCAGCCTGACCAATCACAATAGGTCCGGATCCAATAATCAAAACCTTTTTAATATCCGTTCTCTTAGCCATAATACATCCTCCTGTTACTTCCGATAAACGATCTTGCCGTCGCAGACCGTCAATACACATTCACCAAACAGTTTCCATCCGGCAAAGGGTGTCGCCTTTCCCATCGACAGAAAATCATTGGGGTCTACCGTAATTTCCTTATCCAGATTCCACACAGTAAAATCATTTCCCAGAGGGATACCAAAGCGTTTTCTTGGATTTTCTGACAATAACTGAATCAGCTTTTCCAAGGTAATGATCCCGGTTTTTACCAAATGTGTATACATCACCGGAAATGCTGTCTCAATTCCAACGACACCAAAGGCACTGCCTGCCAGTCCCCTGGACTTTTCTTCAGCACTGTGGGGGGCATGGTCTGTGGCAATCATATCGATCGTTCCATCCACTAAGCCCCGGACAAGAGCAGACCTATCCTCCTCGCTTCGGATCGGAGGATTCATGCGGAATCTTCCATCCTCCTGAAGCTGGCTGTCATTCATAACCAGATAGTGCGGTGCTGTTTCGCAGGTAACATCTACTCCTTTTGCCTTCGTCTGTCGAATCAACTCAACACTTTCCTTTGTAGAAATATGGCAGACGTGATACTTACATCCGGTTTCCTCCGCCAGTTTTAAATCGCGCTCGATCTGTCGATACTCACTTGCACTGCAAATTCCCTTATGTCCATGGGTACGGGCATAGTCTCCATCATGTATATACCCACCAAACAGCAGGTCATTTACTTCGCAGTGGGCAACAATCATTTTCCCCAGGGCTTTTGCTCTTTCCATAGCCCGGCGCATCATCTGCTCACTTTGCACGCCTCTGCCGTCATCGGAATAGGCAATCACATCCGGTGCCATTTCCTCAAATTCCGCAAATTCTTCACCCATCTGCCCCACTGTTATGGCACCGTATGGGTAAACATGGATTACTGCATTCTCCCGGATTAAACACAGTTGCCGGTCCAAATGCTCCCGGTTGTCCGGAACAGGATTTAAATTGGGCATCGTACATACGGCTGTATAGCCGCCACGAGCAGACGCTTTGCTACCGGTTTCAATCGTCTCCTTATAAGAAAAACCCGGCTCACGGAAATGCACATGCACATCACAAAAGCCGGGAAAAACAGCATATTCAGGAGAATTAAAAACAGCAAGTTCCTTCATCATAGACGAACCGGAGGAAACAACATCATTAATGGAGCAACCATAGGTCTTAAACTTTGCTGTTGCGCTCATCATTCCAAATTCCTCCTGCTAAAATTTATCTGAGTAAGTATACCACAGGGAGCTGTATTTTGTCAAACCCTGCGGCTTAATTTTTATATCAAATTTTACACAAATTTTGCGCTCTTTGGATAGTTCTCTATATCCAAATCAACAAACGAATATCTTCGTATCCAACCATCGGCTGTTTTCTGGATACTGCTTCTGTGGCTATTGAGCAAACGCACAATGTTATACACATCAATCCAGATCTCGCTGTTGCACTCTTTTTGACTTTCATCAAATACCAGTTCCATACCAAAATGCAGGTGCACAGTCTCAATATTATTCACATTTTCTTTGTCGGAATAACCTGTTCGCCCCATAAATCCGATTAAATCCCCTGCCTGCACCGTGTCGCCCACCTCCAATTTGTCGGCATACGGTCTGTCTTTTTGCAAGTGGGCATAATAGTAATATCTCTTGGAATCAAAAGAGCGAATCCCGATCCGCCAGCCCCCATAACGATTCCACCCCATCGCTTCTATCACACCACCCTCTACAGCCACAACCGGCGTACCAAGCCCGCCCATAAGGTCATTGCCCAGATGTTTTCTGGAAAAACCAAAGGAGCGGCGGTTGCCAAAATCAGAACAATGACTGTAGCCGTAGCCGGCAGCTATGGGAGAAAACGCCTTTAAACCGTATACCGGCTTCCACTCCCCGTCAATCTCAATAGCATAAGTTCCCAATAATCCACCCAGTACACCCTGATAGGCTGCATAGTAGTATGAATAGTATTTATACAAATCTCCCAACAGCTCATCAGGTGATGCATCACCCTGGAGTGCCTTCACTGCATTTTTCACGGATTGCAGACCGCATTTACCCCCTGTTCGGCAGGCTGTAAACGCCAAAGTGTCGATCCAACTAATGTGCTTTTCTTTATCGAATGTGGTAATGTCCACATCCATGGCGTATTTCAGGGATTCATAGGGCACGCCAAAATCCACCCAACGAATTATATCTGCTTTAACAGGTAACGCCAACAGCATGATAAACACTGTAAATAATGCAATTCGCCGCTTCATATACTCACCTCTGGATTAGAATATGAAGCGGCAAAAAAGCTATACAATGTAATTATTTCAAATCTCTGCGGATGCCTGCTGCGATTCTGTAGATGTCATCCATTTTCTGTATCGATGATATTTGCTCCTTATAGTAGTTGCTGTGCGGGACACCCCGAAGATACCAGGCAAAGTGCTTTCTTGCCTCCAGGCAGGCAATATGCTCCCCCTTATCCATGTATGCCAATTCAAACTGACGTACAGCCACATCCACTCGCTTTGCAAGGGGCGGTCTTTCCGGGGTCGGCACACCTGCTAATGCACGCTTAACTTGTGAAAAAATCCACGGATCTCCAAAGGCGGCTCTTCCAATCATCAGCCCGTCGGCACCTGTCCACTTCATACAGCGAATTGCACTTTCCGGACTGACCACGTCTCCATTGGCAAGCACAGGAACTGTACATTGCTGTTTTACCTTTGCGATCATATCCCAATCGGCAACACCGGAATACAGCATACTTCGTGTTCTGCCATGAACGGTAATTAGTTTTGCTCCGTTATCCTCCATGCGTTTGGTAAAGTCTAATACATTTACCGAACCCTTGTCCCAGCCCAGACGGCACTTTACCGTTACCGGAACCTCCACCGCCTTTGCCACAGCAGAGACAATCTGGCCGGCTAATTCAGGTGTGCGCATAAGTCCGCAGCCATCGCCTGAATTGGCAATCTTGGGCATAGGACATCCCATGTTGATGTCGATAAAATCACAACCGGAGATCTCCAAAGCAAGCTGCGCCGCCTGCGCCATGATCTGAGGATCATTTCCAAATATCTGCGCTCCGCAGACACTTCCCTCGTTTTTTCTAAGAAGTGCTGCGCTTTTCTTATCCTTATAGACCAAAGCCCGGGAGGATACCATTTCTGTAATTGTAATACCAGCACCCAGCTCCGCACAAACAGTACGGAAAGCCCAGTCAGTTACCCCAGCCATCGGGCCAAGTGCCACGGGATTATTCACTTCAATTTTGCCGATATGCAAAGTTGCCGCCTCCCTTTTCGGCAAATTATAACACATTGGCAATCGTTTCGCAAGTCAAATCAGCGTTGTGAGCAGCCAGATAGCACCTGTTAACATGGCACCGCCACATGCCCAAACCGGCCCGGCAAGAAAACCTTTGGTCCGCCTTGCAGTGTGTGCATTGCTGATTAAACGGTTTGCTTCCCTCAGAAGCGCATCCTCTGTTACACCGCCCTGCCCCAGTGCTTCATCCTTCAAAATAAAAATTGCCTGTTCAAACATTTTCGGTTCCGGGGCATGAACTACAATTACCTGCCGTGAGATTCCTTTAACCATATTTACGCCTCCTTCTGCAAACAGTATTTCCCTATGGAAAAAGTTTCATACAGAGGCATTGCGTTATATATTCAGAACATCGTTATCATTTCGGTCGCTTGTAGCGGCCATGTGGCTCCCACTCTGGAAGAGGAAGACGCTGCATTGCACCAAAGACCCGCTCTTTAAGCTCGGGGTATCTGGCACCGAGTTCGTAAATCAAGTCCTTAATCTCCTCCCGCTTGGTTTGCTTATCCACAGGACAACGGTTTTCAATAACTGGCAAATCTTCCCGTCGAACGAAATTATCAACCGTCTGTTCATGGATATACAGCATTGGTCTGATCTGAATAATACCGGACCTGTCTAGGTTGGTAACCGGCTGGAAACAACTGATCCTGCCCTCGTACAGCAGCGACATCAAAAAGGTTTCCACGGCATCATCGTAATGATGTCCCAACGCTAATTTATTAAGCCCGCGATCCAGCAACCCCTGGTTTAATGCACCCCGGCGCATTTTGGCGCACATAGAGCAGGGGTTCTTTTCCCGGCGATATTCAAAAATCACCGGTCCAATTTCTGTTTTCACAAGGGTAAAGGGTATGTCCAGTTTATTGCATAGTTTTGCAATACTGTCATAGTCCATTCCAAGACCCATATCAATTGTAATGGCTTCCAGATCAAAGGGTTTGGCATGATATTTTTTTAGTTCCGCCAGCAACACCAGCAGGGCTACGGAATCTTTTCCTCCGGAAACACCTACCCCAACCCGATCTCCGGGTTGGATCATGTCGTAGTCTTCCACGCATCTGCGCACAAGGCCCACCAATTTCTGCATATTGGTTCCTCCAAAACAAGCAAAATAGAAAGTTAGTATTTGTGAGTATTCAAGAGATTTTAAAAGGATTTTAGAGTTTATGTCCGTTTCCACAAAAATTCTTCAAAATGCTGTTGACTTTTATTTCTCTATATGATATAAAAATCAAGCGTTTTGCAGATATTGTAATGTCTGCACGAGAATTTGTCAAAATATTTTACCTAATTGGAGGAACGCATAATGTCCACTACACTCGCTAAAAAGGAGACCGTAGAGCGCAAGTGGTATGTCATCGATGCAGCCGGCAAGCCCCTGGGCCGTACCGCTGTTACCGTTGCCAACCTGCTGCGCGGCAAGCATAAGGTCGACTTCACTCCCAACGTTGACTGCGGCGATTTCGTCATCGTCATCAACACCGACAAGGCTCTGCTCACCGGCAAGAAGCTGGAGCAGAAGAGCTACTACCGTGTTTCCGGCTGGATCGGCGGTCTGAAGGAAACCAAGGCACGCATCATGATGGAGAACCGCTCCGACTACGCTATGGAGCTGGCTGTTAAGGGTATGCTGCCCAAGAACACTCTGGGCCGTAACGCTCTGACCCGCCTGCATCTGTACAAGGGTGCCGAGCATCCCCATGCTGCTCAGAAGCCCGAAGCTTGGACCCTGTAATTTGGAGGTAATCGATTATGTACGAGAGCAAGAGAAAGTATAACTACGGCACCGGTCGCCGTAAGTCTTCCGTTGCCCGTGTTCGTGTTTACGAGAACGGCACCGGTTCTATCATCATCAACGGCCGCGACATCGACGAGTACTTCGGTCTGGAGACCCTGAAGCTGGTCGTCCGTCAG
>JAZRMP010000062.1:0-5658 GCA_045647705.1 Faecousia sp. | reverse complement strand
TTCCGATTTAACAGGCAATTTACTGCTTGTCATTCCGAGCGACCAACGGGAGCCGAGGAATCCGTAATACCTTGTAGGAGAACGGATTTCTCCACTCCCCTTCGACTTCGCTCAGGGTCGGTCGAAATGACATGGGTTGGTGCAAATTGCTCGATAAACAAAGAATTTGCCAAACACGGGGCAAATTGCAATAAAGGCTGCATGGCGACCGTGGGATGACGGGTTTTCGTCATTTTGGATAAAAAACCTTAAAACATCAACGGTTTTGGGCTTGCCTTTTGTGCGATATTCCATTATAATGGGCGTGTATAGGCAAAAAACGGAAAGGAGGCGGCTGCCATGGGTGAAGTAATTGCGCTTTTGTCCGGAAAGGGCGGCACCGGTAAGACCTCTGTATGCGCCGGCGTAGCCACCGCAATGGCACAACAAGGCCAGAAGGTCCTGTGCATTGACTGTGATGTGGGTCTGCGGAATCTGGATATTGCCTTGGGTATCTCCGATGTGGGTACGCTCTCCTTTTTGGATGTGTGCCGGGGAGACTACAGCCCGGAACTGGCGGCTGTTCACCCGGTTTACCCGAACCTGCGTTTTTTGACTGCCCCCCTTGGCTGCTCTGCCGATTCCATTGACCAGACGGAATTTTCCCAAATGCTGGATAGTGCCCGCAGTCAATACCATTATATTTTTCTGGATGCCCCTGCGGGTATTGATGCCGGTTTCCGGCTTGCCGCAAAGTCTGCCGACCGGGTAATTCTTGTAACCGGTCCGGACCCCGCGTCCATCCGGGATGCCAGGCAGGCATCCGATGTGTTGGAGCAGATGGGCAAAGAGAATGTCCGGCTTGTGGTCAACCGCATCAGCAAACCCATGGCAGCAGCCATGGGCCTGACCGTGGATGACATTATGGACAGTGCCGGTTTGGGACTTCTGGGCATCGTACCGGAGGACCGGAACGTGGTGCTTGCCGCCGCCTTCCGTCAGCCCCTGCTGGGCTACACCCGCAAAGGTGCCTCTGCTGCCTGCAAGCGTATTGCTAAGCGGATCCGGGGCTTTACCGTCCCTATTTTAAATGTGATTAAGTAAAGGAGTTGGCTGCTGTGAATATCGCATTTTTGGCGCACGATAAGAAGAAAGAACTGATGGTGCAGTTCTGCACAGCATATAAGAGCGTTCTGGTTAAGCACAATCTGTACGCCACCGCCACCACCGGCAGGCTAATCGCAGACAGCACCGGTCTTCCCATCACCATGCTGCTTTCTCACAAGCAGGGCGGCCACCAGCAGATTAACGCCCGGATTGCTTATAACGAAATTGACCTGGTGCTTTTGTTCACTGACCCCAACACCATTGACCCCTGGGACGACAGCCAGATGATTGAAACAATCCGCCACTGCGACAAGCAGAATGTGCCGATCGCCACCAATCTGGCAAGCGCAGAGATTGCCATTATGGGCCTGCAACGGGGCGATTTGGACTGGCGGGAAATGCTGCACAACAAACCCAAATTTCAGCTATAATTTTCTGTCATTCCGGGCACTGTGCGCGGAATGACATTTTCTTGAAAGGATCTTAATTATGGAACGTATCAGACCCCGTACCCTCTCGGGTTTTATGGAATTGCTGCCCCAGAAGCAGCACAAGCTGGAGCAGATGATGGACATTCTGCGCCGGACATATTCGCTTTACGGCTTCGCCCCTCTGGATACCCCTGCCATTGAGGATGCCCAGATTCTGCTGGCAAAAGGCGGCGGCGAAACCGAAAAGCAGATCTACCGTTTCCAAAAGGGCGACAGCGATCTGGCACTGCGGTTTGATTTGACTGTGCCTCTGGCAAAGTATGTGGCGCTGCACTACAACGAACTGGCTTTCCCCTTCCGCCGTTACCAGATCAGCAAAGTCTACCGGGGTGAGCGGGCGCAGCGGGGCCGTTTCCGGGAGTTCTATCAGGCAGACATCGACATTATCGGCGATGGCAAACTGGACATTCTCAACGAGGCGGAAATTCCCGCCATTATTTACCGGGTGTTCCGGGGCTTTGGTCTGAGGCGTTTTCAGATCCGGGTGAATAACCGGAAGATCCTCAATGGCTTTTACGCCATGGAGGGACTCAGCGAAAAAAGCGGCGACATCATGCGTACCGTAGATAAGCTGGATAAGATCGGCGCAGAGAAAGTCCGTACCATTCTGGTGGAGGACTGCGGCATTACCGGCGACCAGGCAGATGAAATTCTGAAATTCATCGCCATCACCGGCACCAACGGGGAGGTTTTGGCAGCCTTGAATTGCTACGCCGGCAGAAACGAGATTTTTGATGCCGGTCTTGGGGAATTGCAGGCAGTAACCGCCAACCTTTCTGCCTTTGGTGTTCCCGAAGAAAACTTCGCGGTGGACCTGACCATCGCCAGAGGTCTGGATTACTACACCGGCACCGTCTATGAGACGACTTTGGTGGATCACCCGGAGATCGGCTCTGTGTGCTCCGGCGGCCGGTACGATAACCTTGCCGGCTACTATACCGACAAAGCACTGCCTGGCGTGGGTATTTCCATCGGCTTGACCCGTTTGTTCTATGTACTGGACGAGCAGGGACTTCTGAACCCCGATCTGCCCAGCGCACCGGCAGATGCGCTGGTGCTGCCCATGACCCAGGACCCAGCCCCGGCGATTGCGCTGGCAGAAACCCTTCGTGGTGCCGGTATCCGGGTGCAGCTCTACGGCGAGCAGAAGAAATTTAAGCAGAAGATGAGCTATGCCGATAAGCTGGGCGTTCCCTATGCGGTGCTGCTGGGTGAGGACGAGATCGCCGAGGGCAAGTGTTCCGTGAAGGATATGCGTACCGGCGCGCAGATCACCGTTTCTCCCGAAGCGGCAGCCGCCCACATCCGGGAAGGTCTTGCCGCAGGCAACGGCCCCATTATTCTGGAAAAATAAGAAGCAGGGGACGCTATACGTCCCCTGTTTTCTGTGGCGCAACCTTGTACAATGATAATCGTAGGGGCGTGCATTGCACGTCCGTGGTCCGGGATAATATTGACGGACGACCTTTGGTCGTCCCTACAAACGTGGAGGTATTTAACATGGAAGAAAAATTTCTTGCGGCGGTGGCTGCTGCCCGGATACAGGCAGAAAAACTGGGCATCCGCATCCGACCCCTCCCCGATATGACTGCCGCCCGGCGATGCCTATCCGGTCATCGGGAGAGCGATGGTTTTTATGCGCTGGCAGATAAGGGAAGATTAGACCTCTCCTTGGAGGCTTTGGCTGTTAAAAAAGAGTTTACTGCTTTATTTGACGACCAGCAGGCCAATACCGCTCTGGAGCGATTGCTCTCCGCCGGATACTCCTTTTAGCGTGTTGCATCGGCACCTCTTTATGGATAAAACAGCCCGGGAAGAAAATCTTCCCGGGCTGTTTTTCTTAGCAGTAAAAGTCCTTAATCTTCTTGGCGCGGCTGGGGTGGCGCAGCTTCCGGATCGCCTTGTTCTCGATCTGGCGGATACGCTCACGGGTAACACCGAAAATCTGACCCACTTCCTCTAATGTGTGGGTTCTGCCGTCATACATACCAAAGCGCATACGCAGCACGTCTGCCTCACGCTCGGTCAGGGTGTCCAGAATTTCCTTCAGTGCCTCCGCAAGCAAAGCATTGGAGGTAGCGTCCGCAGGACCGGGGGTGCGCTCATCCTCCACGAAAGAACCAATGGAGGTATCTTCTTCATCACCCACAGGTGTATCCAAAGACAGGGTATCGGCAGCCGTCCGGTTGGCTTCAATAATTTTTTCCACCGGCAGGTTCAATTCCTTAGCGATTTCCTCTACCGTAGGCTCACGGCCAAGCTCCTGCACCAGCTTACGGTTGCATCGGGTCGCTTTGTTGATAACCTCTACCATATGCACCGGCACGCGGATGGTCCGCGCTTGATCGGCGATGGCTCTTGTGATGGCCTGCCGGATCCACCAGGTAGCGTATGTAGAGAATTTGTTTCCCTTTGTCCAGTCAAACTTGTCCACAGCCCGAATCAGGCCCGTATTGCCCTCCTGGATCAGATCCAGAATATGCAGGCCCCGGCCGGAATATTTCTTTGCGATAGACACCACCAAACGCAGATTCGCCTCGGTGAGCTTATTCTTTGCCACTTGGTCGCCCTCGGACACCCGCTTGGCAAGCTCTACTTCCTCCTCTGCCGAAAGCAGCTTGATCTGACCGATTTCCTTCAGGTACATACGCACCGGATCGTCCAGATTGTACTCTGCCGCCAGATCCACCGGGTCCACCAGTTCCTCGTCCTCCACGCCGGACAGGTCGATATTGTCCTCCAGCTCCCCGGTCATGTCCACTTCCACATCGTCGCCCAGATCCAAATCCAGATCTGAACTGACCACTTGGATATTCATTGCCTCAAACCGTTCGTAGATCTCCTCGATCTTCTCCGGGCTCAGGTCCAGCTTTTCCAAATGGGCGTTGAGATCCGCAGCGCGGATCATGCCTTCCTTGCGGCCCTGAGCAATCAGTGTCTGGAGTACAGATTGAAGATCTTCCGGTGTCTTGGCGTTTTTCTTACCATTGCTCATAATCATCATACCTCGCCTTTTTTCTTTGCCGATAGACTATAGCCCCAATCCGGCATTTTGACAAGGGTTTTTACGAAAAATTTTTTAAAAGATGGATGTTTCGGCGTTTTTTGTCGTGTCAGTGCTCATTATTCCCGAAAATCCAAAAAACATACTGTTGCCTTTTTCTTTCTTTTTTTATATAATGATACAATCTAATAATATAGCCAAATTCCTGTTTAGCGGTGAGTTTAACGAACAATCCCACCGATAAATCGGAATTTGAAAGGGAGCAAACTATGACCGAGCTTTCCAAGATTCGTAATTTTTCCATTATCGCCCATATTGACCACGGTAAATCTACCTTGGCAGACCGACTTCTGGAGGAATGCAACGCGGTAGACAACCGCCAGAAAAGTGAACAGATTCTGGACTCCATGGAATTGGAGCAGGAGCGGGGTATCACCATTAAGGCGACCGCCGTCCAGCTTAGCTACACCGCCGATGATGGGGAAACCTACGCCTTGAATCTGATCGACACCCCGGGTCATGTGGACTTTAACTACGAGGTCAGCCGTAGCCTTACCGCCTGTGAGGGCGCAGTGCTGGTAGTGGATGCCTCCCAGGGTGTGGAAGCCCAGACCCTTGCCAATACCTATCTTGCCATCGACGCAGGGTTGGAAGTTCTGCCGGTTATCAACAAAATCGACCTTCCCTCTGCCCGACCCAAGGAGGTCAAGGCAGAGGTGGAGGATATTATCGGTATCCCAGCCGAGGATTCTCCCGAGATTTCCGCCAAAAACGGCATCAATATCCACAGTGTTCTGGAAATGATCGTCCGGGATGTGCCTGCACCTGCCGGAGACCGGAACGCCCCCCTGCAAGCCCTGATCTTCGACAGTCAGTACGATTCCTACCGTGGTGTCATCGTCTACACCCGGGTTAAAGAAGGCAGTGTGCGGGCAGGCCAGGATATTAAAATGATGGCAACCGGTGCAGTATATAAGGTAGTAGAGGTTGGCTCCATGAGCCCCACCGGCCTGATCCCCAAGGACTGCCTGGGCGCAGGTGAGGTAGGCTACATCACCGCCTCCATCAAGACCGTTG
>JAZRMP010000061.1:0-3934 GCA_045647705.1 Faecousia sp. | reverse complement strand
CCCCACCGGCCTGATCCCCAAGGACTGCCTGGGCGCAGGTGAGGTAGGCTACATCACCGCCTCCATCAAGACCGTTGCCGACACCCAGGTAGGCGATACCATTACCACTGTGGAAGACGGCGCATCGGAGCCTTTGCCCGGCTACCGTCCTGTGCAGCCCATGGTCTATTCCGGTGTTTACCCTGCCGACGGCGCAAAGTATCAGGATCTCCGGGAGGCTTTGGAAAAGCTGAAACTAAACGACGCCTCCATGTCCTACGAGCTGGAAAGCTCCATCGCTTTGGGATTTGGTTTCCGGTGCGGATTTCTGGGACTTTTGCACATGGAGATCATTCAGGAGCGGCTGGAGCGGGAATACAATTTGGATCTGATCACCACTGCCCCTAACGTTGTGTACCGAATCACAAAAACCAGTGGAGAGGTGCTCATGGTGGACAATCCTCTGGACTACCCCGACCCCATGGAAATCCAGCTTGCAGAGGAGCCCTATGTAAAAATCAGCCTTATCGCTCCCCAGGAATATGTGGGTAATATCATGGATCTCGCCACCTCCCGCCGTGGTGAATTTAAAGATATGGTTTATCTGGATGCCAACCGGGTGGAGCTGCATTATGAAATGCCCCTGAACGAGATCATCTATGACTTTTTTGACGCGCTGAAGTCCCGGACCCGGGGCTACGGCAGTCTGGACTATGAGCTCATTGGCTACCGCCCCAGCCGTCTGGTAAAGCTGGATATTCTTCTCAACGGCGATGTGGTGGACGCGCTGAGCTTTATCCTCTTTGCAGATAACGCCTATCCCAGAGCCAGAAAGATCTGCGAAAAACTGAAGGACAACATTCCCAGAGCCCAATTTGAAATTCCGGTGCAGGCTGCCATCGGAGGCAAGATCATTGCCCGGGAGACCATTAAGGCACTGCGTAAGGATGTGCTTGCCAAATGCTACGGCGGCGATATTACCCGTAAGAAGAAGCTGCTGGAAAAGCAGAAGGAAGGCAAGAAACGAATGCGTACCTTCGGCACAGTGTCCGTCCCCAGTGAAGCCTTTATGGCAGTCCTTAAATTGGATGAAGACTGATAAATTCCGATTTGACTAGCAGTTTACTGCTTGTCCTTCCGAGCGGACCCTGAGCGAAGCCGAAGGGGTAGTCGAGGAATCCGTAATCCCTTGTAGGGGAACGGATTGCTCCATTCGCCTGCGGCTCTGTCGAAATGACATCGTGTGGTACAAACTGCCCGATAAACAGGAATTTGAATTGCACAACAGGAGAGCGTTATGCCGTTTTTTTCGAGAAATAACAAAACACCTCTGGGCATTTATGTCCATGTACCCTTTTGCCGCAGCAAATGCCAGTACTGCGACTTTTACTCCGTTACCTCCAAGGATGACCGGCTGCTGGACAGCTATCTGTATGCTGTGTGCAACCACATCAAAGAGGCCGGGGCTTTGGCACCGGGGTATCTGGTGGATACTGTATACTTTGGCGGCGGTACACCTACCTTCTTTGGTGCGGAGGGTATGGCTGCCATCCTCAGTGCCATCCGCAAGAGCTTCGATGTGGCGCACACCGCCGAGATCACCTTTGAAGCCAACCCCGATTCTGTCTCGGACCGGCTTCTGCGCCGGCTCAGAAGCGAGGGCTTTAACCGGGTCAGTCTGGGCGTTCAATGCGATAACGACGAGATTTTGAAAAAACTGGGCAGACCTCACAGCTATGCCCAGGCAGTCAATGCGGTCAACCGCATCCGCAAGGCGGGCTTTAAAAATCTGTCTTTGGATTTGATGTACGGACTGCCCGGACAAAGCATAGAAGACTGGGAAGCCACCTTAGAAAACGTGCTGTCCCTTGCCCCGGAGCATATCAGCTGCTACGGCTTGAAGGTGGAAGAAGGAACGCCCCTATACGAATACCAGCAGTATTGCAATCTGGCAGATGACGACACCCAGGCGGATATGTATCTTTCCGCTATTGAGATCCTGCGTAAGCACGGCTACCGCCAGTACGAGATCTCCAACTTCTGCCGGAAAGGCATGGTCTCCCGCCACAATCTGAAATATTGGACCGGCGGCGAGTATCTGGGCTTCGGTCCCGATGCCAGCTCAGACTTTGCCGGTAGACGGTTCACCGCTATCCGGGACCTGAAGGGCTATATTCAGGGAATCCGGGAGGGCGGCCAAGTGCTGCGGGAAGTGGTGGATGTCCCTAACCGGGAACGGGCAGGAGAATATCTGATGATGCGCCTGCGTACCGTGTCCGGTCTTGACCCCAAAGAGTATGAGCAGAAGTTCCTGCTGCCCTTTGCCCCTCTGGAGACTGCCCTGCAAAAATTCCGGGAACAACGACTGGCTGCCAAGACCTTTGACGGTCGGTGGCATCTGACCCCCGGAGGATTCCTGATTTCTAATACCATTATTTCGGATCTTTTGCTGATCCAAGAAAACACCGCACCCATATCCAAAAGAAAATAACAACAACGCCGTGGCCCTGTGTCCTTTGACATTCCGGTCAGGGCGTTATTGTTATTCTCCCGTAAGGAAAGAAATGAAAAAAGGGTTGACAACCCGGTTCCTCTGTGTTAAGATATGCGGGTAATAAAGAAGGCTGTACATCCGCCTCACCTCAAGCCAAGCTGCAAAGAGGTTAATATTCCACCCCTCCTTATGGAGTTTGTGCGAGTATGCGGATGGATTGCCATCCGCTTTTTGTTTTCTTTTTGGAGGTGCTTACCATAGCCAAGTTAGATCATCAGCTCAATGAGGAGATCCGGGATAAGGAAATCCGGCTTATCGGTGCCGACGGCGCGCAGCTGGGCATCGTGTCTGCTGCCGAAGCCAACGAAATGGCAGAGGAGCAGGGTTTGGATCTGGTAAAGATCTCTCCCAACGCCACACCCCCTGTATGTAAGATCATGGACTATTCCAAATTCTGCTACGACCAGAAGAAGCGGGAGAAGGATGCCCGGAAGAACCAGAAGGTAGTGGAGATCAAAGAGATCCGCATGAGCCCCAGCATTGACACCAACGACTTGAACACCAAGATCAAGAGCGCTCTGAAATTTCTGGGCGACGGCAACCGTGTCAAAGTCAGCGTCCGCTTCCGTGGCCGTGAAATGGCACATACCAACCTGGGTGAGAAGCTGCTGATGGACTTTGCCGAAGCCTGCGCGGAAACTGCCACCATGGAAAAGAATCCTAAGCTGGAAGGCCGCTTTATGGCAATGTTCCTCACCCCCAAGAACAGCAAATAAGACAGTCATTACGAAAGATACGGAAGGAGACTACTACTATGCCCAAGCTGAAAACCCATAGCGGTGCAAAGAAGAGATTCAACCTCACCAAGTCCGGTAAGGTCAAGAGAGCCCGCGCATACAAGAGCCACATCCTCACCAAGAAGGACACCAAGCGTACCCGTCGTCTTCGCACCACTGCTTATGCTGACGTAACCAATGTGGCTACCGTCAAGAAGATGATCCCGTACAAGTAAGAGAAGGAGGATGTTGAAAAATGGCAAGAGTTAAAGGCGCAATGATGACGCGCAAGAGAAGAAATGCTACCCTGAAGCTCGCCAAGGGCTACTGGGGTTCCAAGTCCAAGCACTTCAAGATGGCCAAGCAGGCTGTCATGAAGTCCGGCAACTATGCTTTTGTCGGCCGTAAGCTGAAGAAGCGTGATTATCGCAGACTGTGGATCACCCGTCTGTCTGCTGCTGTAAAGCCCTTCGGTCTGAACTACTCCTCCTTCATGAACGGCGTGAAGAAGGCTGGTATCGAGATGAACCGCAAGAGCCTGTCCGAGATGGCAATCCAGGACGCAGCTGCTTTCGCTGCTCTGGTTGAGAAGGCTAAGGCCGCTCTGTAATTAGGCATTTTTTGAAAAGACCCTGCTTTTGCAGGGTCTTTTTGCACATGGAGGAGGTGAAGAGATGGAATTAAA
>JAZRMP010000060.1:0-18589 GCA_045647705.1 Faecousia sp. | reverse complement strand
GTCTACATTGATCAATACATTGGAGGAACCCAGGTCAACACCCAGGTCGTTGGTAAACAGTTGCATAACTTCACCTATTTCTTATCATGTTGGGCCGCAGCTACGGCGGCAAAAATTACTTCTTTTGCACCGGCCGTCAGCAATACCCGGGCGCATTCCGAGGCGGTAGCACCGGTGGTTACCACATCATCGATGAGCAATATGCGCTTTCCTGCGATCTGCTGGGGGCGGCAAGCCTTATACGCGCCCAAAACATTTGCCCGCCGCTTCGCCGGTTCCCGGATCCCCGATTGGGGCGGTGTATGCCGGATCTTTCGCAGAGTACGGGTAGCGGGAATACCAAGCTGTTTGCCCAGAGCACCGACGATCAATGCTGCCTGGTCATAACCGCGCTGAAGCTTGCGGAGGGCAGAAACCGGCACCCAGGAGAGAATGTCAAACTCCGGCAGGGAAGCATCCTTCAGCTTTCTGTGAAGAAGTTTTCCATAGTGCTTTGCATAGAAACGGGAATTTCTGAACTTAAACCGATGGATGCTGGAACGTACAGTATCTTTATAATACCACACTGCGGTCCATTGTGCAATAAAAGGAATATTTCTTTTTGCCCGGACAAATTCCGGTGCTTTTCCACGGCAGTCGGCACATAGATCTGCTTCCTCCCGTGGCAGGATCTTTCGACAGAGAATACATTTGCGTGGATAAATCAGTCGGAGCATTGGCCAGATTTCCTTCCCAGACGCAGTTTCAGACCGGTGTACCGTTTTCCGATCTTTTCATTTTGGGTCATTACCGCCACCGTTTCTTCCCGGCCAACGATAATCAGAAGCTCCCTTGCGCGGGTGATGGCGGTATAGAGGATACTGCGGTTAAGCAGATATTGCGAGCCGTTCCAAGCGGCAAGAATCACAGCCCGGTATTCGCTGCCCTGACTTTTGTGGACAGTCATGGCGTACGCCGGCTCCAATTCTCCCAACTGTGTAAAATCGTAGTCTGCCTCTCTGTCATCAAAGACCACCGTAACCAGCTCCAGATTGGGGTCAATGGCGCGGATGGTTCCAACGTCTCCGTTAAATATGCCGGAGCCCACAGCACTGCCGTCTTGTTTTTTCCACAAGATGTCATAATTGTTCCGGACCTGCATGACCCGATCCCCCTCCCGGAAGATGAAGTCTCCATAGGAACGCTCTGCCTTATTGGGTGCCGGTGGGTTCAGACTTGCCTGTAGCAACCGGTTAAGATTTACCGTTCCGGTAAGGCCTTTCTTTGTGGGGGTCAAAACTTGAATTTGTTCAGCCGGGATACCCATGTTTTTTGGGATCCTCTGGGCGCACAGAGAAACAATGGTCTGGCTGACTGCCTCCTCAGACCGGGCAGGCAGAAAGAAGAAGTCGTGCTTCACATCATGCAGTTCCGGCATTTGCCCTCGATTGACCCGATGGGCATTTGTAACAATCAGGCTCTGTTGTGCCTGCCGAAAAATCTCTGTCAGTCGCACGGAGGGAAGCTGCCCACTGCGGAGCATATCCCCAAAGGGAGAACCGGGACCGACCGGCGGCAGCTGGTCCGGGTCGCCCACAAGGATAAGACGGGCGTTTTCCGGAACAGCTTGCAGTAAGCTGCTTAACAGGCGAATATCGACCATAGACATTTCGTCCACGATTACCGCGTCTGTCTCCAAAGGGTTTTCCTCGTTCCGGGCAAAAAACAGGTTGCCGGTGTGGGGATCTACCCCCGCCTCCAAAAGCCGGTGAATGGTGCTGCTTTCCTTTCCGGTAACTTCTGTCAGCCGCTTGGCGGCTCTGCCGGTAGGGGCAGCCAGCAGGCAGGTCAATCCCATTTGGGAGAACAGGGAAAGGATACCGTTGACAATGGTGGTTTTACCGGTGCCGGGACCGCCGGTGATCAACAAAAGGGAAGAGGCAGCCGCAGCCCGGATAGCCTTAGTCTGTTGCGGTGAGTAGGTGATTCCATCAGAGGCGGCAGCCTGCCGGATCAGCTTTTCAATGGACCTTGGAATTACAAGGGTGTTTTCTGCCGATGCCAAAAGGCGGCGGGCACAGTAGACCTCGGAGCGGTATAGCTCAGGCAGGTAAAGAATGTCGATGCCCGCAAGACGGTCCCGGTTCAGCCGTTGTGTGTCCAGAAGCCGCTCTGCGGCGGCACTGACTACACTGCTGTCTACAGAAAGAAGCTGGGCTGTGGCAGCAACCAGCTTGCTCTCGGGGAGGAAACTGTGTCCAGCGGTGAGATTGTAGCGCAGTTCAAACAGCAGCCCGGATTCCACACGTCTGGGATCATCCCCGGGAATACCCAGTGCAATGGCAAATTGATCCACCGCACCGAAAGGAGCATCCAACCCCTCCTCTGTCAAAAGATAGGGGTCGTCGTAGAGCATATCTATTGCACTTTCCCCATAGAGCTTATAGGTACGCACCGCCAGCTCTCCGGGCAACTGATGCAGGGCAAAAAACTCTATCAGGTGGCGGATGCCTACCTGCATCCGAAATTCCTCACCAATGGCTTGTGCCCGGGCAGCAGAAATACCGGGCACCTCAGCCAATCGCTGGGGTTCCCGTTCCATGATGTGCAGGGTGTTGTCCCCAAAATGCCCAACGATCCTGCCTGCCATTTTGGGGCCGATTCCCTTAATGACCCGACCGGAGAGATAGCGCATAATATCCGCAGAGGTTTTGGGCATGAGACGCTCCAGAAACTCAGCTTCAAATTGCCGACCGTAGCTGGAATGGCTGTTCCATTTTCCGGTAACCATCAGGTGTTCGCCCACCGCAGGACGGGGGATGGTACCTACAACCGTAACAGTCTGTCCGTCCTGGCATTGCAGCCGGAGAACAGCGTATCCGTTGTCGTAATTCTGGAATATGACTGCACCTATGGTGCCTTGTAAAATCTCCAGATCCATTATGTTACGCTCCAATTTATCTTTTGTATTAGTTTACTATATTTCGGGGAAAATGAAAAGAAAAAAATTACTTTTCTGAGCAAATGTAAACATATCGATAATTTCATATTTCTTGCTTGCAATTGAAGTGTGTTTCCATTATACTTTAAATAAGTAAAAAAGGGGGAAGTGCAATGAAATTCTGGTGGCTGCTGGTGTGGGTAACACAGTTGGGCTTTTCCGTGGCATTTCCCTTGTGCTTTTTTCTGATTCTGGCGAGCTGGCTTCGCAGTACCTATGACCTTGGGTTGTGGATCGTTTTACTGTTTGGTGCACTGGGGCTTTTGACGACCATCAGCACCCTGAGATCCTGCATCCGGTCCTTGCGGAAAGAGGTACAGAGATCGGATTCACAGGAAATACCCCCTGTGTCCTATAACGAACATGATTAAGGTGATATGTATGAAATTGCAGAGCGCATCCCGAAAGGAAATTAAGCGGATCTCTATTGGCGCAGGTATTTGTCTTGTGATTATGGAGGCGGTTTTTTTTCTACTGTCCTGTTTGGGGATCGGCACTTTTGATTATAGGGTCGTTCTGGGTGGTGTTTTGGGCACGCTTATCGCTATTGTGAATTTTGTCGTCCTATGTCTGACCATTCAGAAGGCGGCAGAAACAGAAGATCAGAAATTGATGAAGGCCCGTTTTCAAGTCAGCTACAACGCTCGACTGATTTTGCAAGCCGGTTGGGTTGTGGGGGCGTTTTTGTTGCCCTGGGTCAATGTGATAGCGGCGGCGGTGCCACTGCTGTTTCCTTCGGTCGTGATCTGGTTTTTGCAAAGCCGGGGGACGTTGGTAACACCCAGTGAAAGAAAAAATCCTCCCATGCAGGAGGAAGAGGAAGAACGCCTTGACACATTGGAAAGCTGAGGTGAGAGGAAACATTGGACATTTCCATTAACGGCGCGCGGATCCTATGGACTATTGAGAATGTGCCACTGCTGGGGACAGTGAACATCACCCAGACAGTGGTGGTCAGTTGGCTGGTTATGGGGATTATAACCGCGCTTTGTATTTGGCTGGGTTCCGGATTGAAGATCACCGGCATCTCACGGAAACAGGCAGTGGCGGAGCTTGCGGTAACGTCCCTTATCAACTTTGTGCATAACAATATGGGAACGGAATTTGACCGATACATCCCCTTGGTAGGTACGATTTTTGTTACCAGTGTGGTGTCCAATCTCATCAGTATTCTAGGGATATGGAGTCCCACTGCCGACCTGATGACAGAACTGGGCTGGGCACTGGTGGTGTTTGTGCTGATCACCTACCATAAGATCAGATCTGCCGGTATCGGCGGTTATTTAAAAGGGTTTCTGGATCCTATTTTTGTGATGGCACCTATTAATGTTATGGCAGAGTTGTTTACCCCTATCAGTATGGCGTGCCGGCATTTCGGTAACATTCTGTCCGGTACGGTCATCAGCGCGCTGATCTACGGTGCATTGACTGCCGCCAGCCACGGTTTGCTTGGGCTCATTGGAAGCAACTTGGCGGTGGCATTGCTGGTAACTGCCGGGGGGACCGCGTTGATCTTTGCAGGCAGGAAAAAGAAAAAATCACTGTATCTTGTGCTGGGGGTTGTTCTTGCGGCGTTGGGGGCGTTGTCGGCACTTGGGAGACTTGGAGGCATCTTTTCTCAGGTCCCATGGTTGGCAGTGGGCGTTCCTGCAATTACCAGTTTCTATTTTGACTGGTTTGGCGGTTGTATTCAGGCATTTATTTTCTGTACACTGACCACAATTTTTATCAAACAGGCGGCAGGGGATTAACTGCCGGTGAATACGAATATTTAGGAGGAAAATAGTATGGATTATCAGATTTTGGCAAAGGGAATTGCATTGGCAGGCTGTGCCATTGGTGCCGGTTTGGCATTGATCGCGGGCATCGGCCCCGGTATCGGCGAAGGCAACTGCGCTGCGCGCGCCTGTGAGGCGATCGGCCGTCAGCCGGAAGCAAAGGGCGACATCACCAGTACAATGATTCTGGGTATCGCTCTGTCCGAGACCACCGGTATTTACGGCTTTGTTACCGGTTTGCTTTTGATTTTCTTTGCGCCCGGCCAGTTTATGAATTTCTTGGGCTAAGCGGATCGTTAAGGAGGCAAAACCATGGAAACGGTATATCAGTCTCTGGTATCTGTGGAGCCGTTTACGCTGGTCGTTACCATACTGAACCTGTTTTTGCAGTTGTTTCTTATCAAAAAGTTTTTATTAGATAAGGTGATGGCGGTTCTTGACCAACGGCGTGCCGATGCGGACCGAGAGATTACCGAGGCACAGCAGGCAAGACAGCAGGCACAGACCATCAAGGCTGCCTATGAGGAAAATATGCTTCGGGCAAGGGCAGAGGCAGGGGATATTATTGCCCAGGCACAAAAGACAGCTACGACCCGAGGTGAGGAGATTCTTCACCAGGCACAGGAGCAGGTTGTCCGGATGAAGGAAAAGGCTGCCCGGGATATTGCTTTGGAGAAGAAGAAGGCGCTCAATGATGCCAAGGATGAAATCTCCGAAATAGCCATGGCTGTGGCAGGTAAGGTGATTGGCCGCAGTCTGGACAGCACGGACCAAAGCCGACTGGTGAACGAATTTATCGATGGGTTAGGTGAGGACCTATGACACAGCCGGGGATACAATACGGTCAGGCGTTGTACGACCTGGCATCTGATGAAGGATTGACCGGGCAGATTTTGGAGCAGCTTCATGTGCTCCGGGAGGTCTTTGCCGCAGAGCCGCAATTTCTGCGGCTGTTGACCGCGCCCAATATCCCCAAGCAGGAACGCTGCGCTGTTGTGGATGAGAGTTTTCGGGATCGCGTGCATCCGTATGTACTCAATTTTTTGAAATTGTTGACTGAGCGTGGTTATGCCCGCTATTTTGGGGATTGCTGCAAGACTTTTGAGAATCAATATGACTTGAATCACGGCATCTTGCGGGTATGGGCGGTTACAGCGCAGCCACTTACACAGGACCAGACCCACCGGCTCATAAAAAAGATTTCCTCTATTACAGGAAAAAATGTAAGGTTGGAAAACCAGACAGACCCTACCTGTTTGGGTGGTGTGTGTCTGCGCTATGACGGCAAGCAGGTGGACGGAACGGTACAGCACCGGTTGGAGACGCTGGGACAGATTCTGCGTGATACGGTACTATGATAAGGTTGTGAGATTATGGAATTAAGACCTGATGAAATCACGAAAATTATTCGTGAAAAAATAAAGAATTACCAAACACAACTGGCCTCTGATGAGACCGGTACGGTCATTGTTGTGGGCGACGGCATTGCCAAAGTCTCCGGGTTGGACCAATGTATGTCCGGTGAGCTGGTGGAATTTCCCACCGGCGCTTTCGGCATGGCACAGAACTTGGAAGAAGATTCTGTCTCCGTTGTTATTCTGGGCAATGATAGTGGCATTAAAGAAGGCGATACGGTAAAGCGTACCGGTCGTGTGGTTTCTGTACCGGTAGGGTCAGCACTGATTAGCCGGGTAGTCGATGCCTTGGGGCAACCCATTGACGGAAAGGGCCCCATTGACGCTGCCGACTACCTTCCCATTGAAAGACCTGCCCCCGGCATTATTGACCGGGAGCCTGTCAACGAGCCTTTGCAGACGGGAATCAAGGCGATTGACTCCATGATCCCTATTGGAAAAGGGCAGCGTGAGCTGATTATCGGCGACCGGCAGACCGGTAAGACGACCATCGCCACCGATACGATCCTAAACCAGAAGGGCAAGGATGTTATTTGTATTTATGTTGCCATTGGTCAGAAACGCTCCACCGTATCCCAGATCGTGGAGGACCTGACGGCAGGCGGTGCTATGGATTATACCATCATTGTATCCGCCACTGCCTCCGAACTGGCACCTATGCAGTATATTGCTCCTTACACCGGCTGTACCATGGGCGAGTATTTTATGGAGCAGGGAAAAGATGTGCTGGTGATCTATGATGATCTGAGTAAGCATGCGGTAGCGTATCGGGCGATCAGCCTGTTGATCCGCCGTCCTCCTGGACGAGAAGCCTATCCCGGTGATGTTTTTTATCTGCATAGCCGGCTTTTGGAGCGGGCGGCACATCTGTCTGAAGCCCGTGGCGGCGGAAGTTTGACCGCACTGCCCATTATCGAGACACAGGCAGGAGATGTTTCTGCCTACATTCCTACCAATGTAATCTCCATTACCGATGGCCAGATATTTTTGGAGACGGAGCTGTTTAATGCGGGCATTATGCCTGCGGTAAATCCGGGCATTTCTGTGTCCCGGGTCGGCGACGCGGCACAGATCAAGGCAATGAAGAAGGTTGCAGGATCTTTGAAGCTGCTGTATTCTCAGTACCGGGAGCTACAGAGCTTTGCCCAGTTTGGCTCTGATCTGGACGCTGATACCAAGGCAAGGCTTGCGCTGGGTGAACGGATTGTGGAGGTTTTGAAGCAAAAGAACAAGGCTCCGGTAGAGGTGGCGCACCAGATATGTATCCTTTACGCAGTAACCAATGATTATTTGAAAGATATTGCGGTGCAACAGATCCCGGAGTTTGAACAAAGATTGTGGGAGATCACCGAAAGCCGTTATCCCCATGTACTGACGGCTATCCGCTCCACCGGAAAGCTGGAGCAGGATACAGAACAGGAATTGAAAGCGGCACTGACAGAATTGCTGGATCAATTCCGAAAGGAGAATTAAACGCCATGGCCGGTGTTTCTACCAAGCAAATCAAAAACCGCATTCGCAGCATGGAATCCACCAAACAGATCACCAAGGCCATGGAAATGGTGGCTGCATCCAAACTGCGTCGTGCCCAGGTGCAGATTCAGGCGGCAAGACCTTATTTTCAGACCCTGCGGCAGACGATAGACGATATTGTTTCCAGCAACCGTGAGATCACATCCCCCTATTTGGTCAAAAGGGAAGGAAAGCGTATCGCTTATCTGGTGATTGCCGGCGACCGGGGACTGGCAGGCGGCTATAACAGCAATGTGCTTAAAATGGTGGCTGCTGCCGGGGAAACGGCGCAGATCACGGTGCTGCCAATGGGAAGAAAGACAGCAGATTACTTTCAATCCCGGAACATTCCGGTTCTGACAGCAGAATACGAGGAGGCAGCAGAGGTGTCCGTAAGCGACTGCTTTGCCGCAGCAAAATTGCTGTGCAAGGGCTTCCGGGAAGGGGATTTTGATGAGGTCCGTGTGGCGTATACAGAGTTTGTTTCTGTTCTGTCCCAGTGCCCGAAGTCCCTGTCTGTGCTCCCTATGGTGCCTGTTAGGGATAGAAAATCCCAGCCGGGGCAGATAACCTTATATGAGCCCGGCAGCGAAGAAGTATTTGAAACCATTGTCCCGGAGTATCTGGGCGGTGTGATTTACGGTGCTTTATGTGAGAGTCGTGCCTCTGAACAGGCAGCACGCCGAACGGCAATGGATTCTGCTACCAAGAATGCGGAGGATATGATTGCTGACCTAAGCTTGAAATTTAACCGTGCGCGGCAGGCGGCCATTACGCAGGAAATTACTGAAATCGTCGCCGGTGCAAAAAGGAGTTGATTTTCATGGACAAAAACATTGGCGTTGTGAGCCAAATCATGGGACCTGTTTTAGACGTCCGTTTTCCGGACGGCAGGCTTCCTCAGCTTCTGAACTCCATTGAAGTAAAAAACAGCGACACGACCGTTGTGGCAGAGGTTGCCCAGCATATCGGCGATAACGTCGTTCGATGCATCGCCATGAGCTCCACCGACGGATTGCGCCGTGGGATGGAGGCTGTGGATACCGGAGCACCTATCAGTGTGCCGGTGGGAGAAAACTGTCTTGGCAGGGTGTTTAACCTGTTGGGACAGACCATCGATGAGGGACAGCAGGTGGAGGGCGGCGAACGCTGGTCGATCCACCGCAGCGCACCTGCATACGATGAGCAGGAGTCTGCCACACAGATTCTGGAAACCGGTATTAAGGTCGTGGATTTGATCTGCCCGTATGCCAAGGGCGGCAAGATCGGTCTGTTTGGCGGCGCAGGCGTTGGCAAGACAGTCTTGATTATGGAACTGATTAACAACGTTGCCAAAGCCCATGGCGGTATATCCGTATTCACGGGTGTAGGTGAGCGGACTCGTGAGGGTAACGACCTGTACAGGGAAATGACCGAATCCGGTGTTATCAATAAAACAGCAATGGTCTATGGCCAGATGAACGAGCCGCCCGGAGCCCGTATGCGAGTGGGACTTTCCGGTCTGACTATGGCAGAGTATTTCCGGGATGTAAAGCATCAGGATGTGCTGCTGTTTGTGGATAATATCTATCGCTTTACGCAGGCGGGCAGTGAAGTCTCTGCCCTTCTGGGCCGTATGCCTTCGGCGGTGGGTTATCAGCCTACCCTGGCAACAGAAATGGGCGCGTTACAGGAGCGTATCACCTCTACAAAAAATGGGTCTATTACCTCGGTCCAGGCGGTCTATGTTCCGGCGGATGATCTGACGGATCCGGCACCGGCAACCACCTTTGCCCATTTGGATGCTACCACCGTTTTGGACCGCAGCATTGCCTCCTTGGGTATCTATCCGGCGGTTGACCCCCTGGATTCCACATCCCGGATTCTCTCTGCTGATGTGGTTGGTCAGGAGCATTATGAAACTGCCCGGGCAGTCCAGCAGATTCTTCAGCGTTATAAAGAATTGCAGGATATTATTGCCATTATGGGCATGGACGAACTCTCCGAGGAGGATAAACGGATTGTCAGCCGCGCCCGCAAGGTGCAGAGATTTCTCTCTCAACCCTTTGAAGTGGCAGAACAGTTCACCGGCTACAAGGGTAAGTATGTGCCTCTGAAGGAGACTATCCGCAGTTTCCGGGAGATCATAGAAGGCAAGCACGATGATATTCCCGAATCCTACTTCTTATATGCCGGCGGTATCGACGAGGTGGTAGAGAAGTTCAGAGGTGATTCCAAATGACCGGTTTTCCTCTGAAAATCGTAACACCCGATGGAGTGCAGTATGATGGCACAGCGCAGAAATTGGTGGTCCGTACCACCAGTGGCGATGTGGCGATTATGGCAAGACATATCAATTATGTGGCGCCTTTGGGTATGGGAGAGGCGGCGGTAACCACGGAGGATAATACCCGCTACGCTGCCTGTATCGGTGGCATGGTTAGCGTTATAGACGGTACTGTAACCTTAATGCCTATGACCTTTGAGTGGTCGGATGAGA
Source organism: Faecousia sp. (assembly GCA_045647705.1). Lineage (GTDB taxonomy): Bacteria > Bacillota > Clostridia > Oscillospirales > Oscillospiraceae > Faecousia. The sequence goes on along the minus strand of JAZRMP010000060.1, from coordinate 8,425 downwards.
TCGATGTGGAAAGAGCAAAAGCATCGGAACGCCGGGCACAGGAAGTGCTGGACAAAAAAGACGCTACGGACAGGGAGGTTCTTCTTGCCAAAGCCCGGCTGAAGCGCGCCCTTGTTCGCAGCAGTACCGCAGCCCACAGATCAAAGTAATAGAAAATGCCATTCCTTTTCGGGAATGGCATTTTTGGTATATTATGGGAAACGTTAACAGTCAACGATTATCAAGCGAACAGCTTTCCAAACAGAATTTCATTTGTGGCAGAATACACGTCCGTGTTTTTCTGTACCCGGTGTTTCCGGCTGCTGTGCAAATAAACCGTACAGGTCCCCGCATCGGTTTTCCAATTGCTGATAAGGGTGGTCAATGACCTGACCAATATTGGGGAAACTGCCGGAGCGTCTTGCGGTTCTCAGAATTTGTCGTCCCCGGTCGTTAAGGGCAAGTACCCGCACATAGGGGGCAGATTCAGTAAGCATTTCTTCTGTAATTCCCAGATAAGCGCACAAGATCATCCGGTCCAGCCGGGTGCGGGTGTAACGCTTGGACTTGGTGGCGGCAATCACTGCCTCCAAGGTAGCTTCGGTCCGGGCGGCGTGCATCAGCTTGCGCCATAAGCCCTCAGAGCCAAAGGGGAGGGCTTTAAATTCCTCGTCAGCCATGGTCCGTAATCGGTAGAGAATGGATTTTTCCCCGGCATGGATGCTGTGCAGTGTAGCACCGGAAAAGCAGACAGCCGCCGCTTCCGGTACGTAAGTTTGCCAATCGCCCCGATTTTCCAACAGTGCCCGCAGAGCGGTGGCAGAGGGGTTTTCCGGGTCCGGGAGCAGGTCATGGTAGCCGCCCTGCCGCAAGATGGGCAAAGGGGTCATAGAGCTGTTCTGCTGAAGGATTGCTTTACAGTATTCTACAGCAAGAATGTTATTTGGTTTGGAAAGAAGACTGCCATCCAGCCCCATATCTTCCAAGGCTGCTTGTCGTGCGGCAGGGAAGGATATTCCCTGCTCAAGTGCTGCCTTCAATGCCACTGAAAAGCGCGCTTCCAGCAGAGCGGAAGCCAGTTCCTCCAGTGCATCAGGATCCTCAGCACCAAAGGAAAGCTGATCACAGAAGGGCGAAAGGATCCGAACACCTTCCGATGCAAAGCCCTCGGCGGAGCGAAGAGATGCGGTAATGGGAAGCTCCAGTACCAGATCTGCCCCGCAAAGCACGGCTGCCTTTGCCCGCAATGTCTTGTCCACGATGGCAGGCGTACCCCGTTGTACGTAATTTCCGCTCATCAAGCACACAATTCCGCCCTGAGGGTGGGCGGCACGAATGGAGTCAAGCTGCTTTTTGTGCCCCAGATGCAGGGGGTTGTATTCGCTTATAATACCTGTGATGACCAAAATTAATCACCCGAAATCGAAAAAATTTCCCATAGAGGGGTTGTTAAATTCCAAATTCTGTTATAGAATAGCCCTGACTATGGTTATCTTATCATAAATACCAAGAAAATCAATTTATTTTAGGAGGAAAATCCCAATGAACGTTTTGGTTATCAATGCTGGCAGCTCCAGCTTGAAGTACCAGCTTATGAACCCCGAGACCGGTGATGTCTCTGCAAAGGGCCTGTGCGAGCGTATCTATATCGACGGCAGGCTGACCCATAAGGTTGGGGACAAGAAGGTTGAGAAGGACATTCCTATGCCTACCCACTCCGAGGCAATTCAGGCAGTTCTGCAAATTCTGGTGGATCCTGTTGATGGCGTAATTAAGAGCGTTGATGAGATTGACGCTGTTGGCCACCGCGTGCTCCACGGCGGTATGGAATTTAGCGAATCCTGTATCATTAATGATGATGTGATCAAGGCGATCAAGAAGTGCATTCCCCTGGGACCCCTTCACAACCCTGCAAACCTGATGGGCATTGAGGCTTGTCAGGCGGTTATGCCCAAGACTCCCCAGGTGGCGGTGTTCGATACAGCCTTCCACATGACCATGCCTCCCAAGGCGTACCGCTATGCTATTCCCACCGAATATTATGAGAACGACGACATCCGTCGTTATGGCTTCCATGGCACTTCCCACAAGTATATTGCCCGCCGGGCTGCCGCTCTGGTAGGTAAGACCGAGTTCAAGATGGTCAACTGCCATCTGGGCAACGGTTCCTCAATGTCCGCGATCAAGGACGGCAAGTGCGTGGATACCACCATGGGTCTGAGCCCCTTGGCAGGTGTCCCCATGGGCACTCGTTCCGGCGACATCGATGCCTGCGTTGTGCAGTTCATCTGCAATAAGTACAACATGAGCGTAGATGACTGCCTGACCATGCTGAACAAGAAGTCCGGCGTTCTGGGCCTGTCCAACGGTCTGTCCTCTGACTTCCGTGATCTGGAGGCAGGTGCAGCCGAGGGCAATGAGGCCTGCAAGCTGGCTCTGGAGAAGTTCTACTATGAGGTTGCCAAGTATGTTGGCGCTTACGCTGCCGCGCTCAACGGCATCGACGTGCTGACCTTTACCGCCGGTGTGGGCGAGAACGGTGTTGCCACCCGTCAGGCGATCTGCGATTACCTGGGCTTCATGGGTGTGAAGATCGACCCTGAGAAGAATAAGGTCCGTGGTAAGGAGACATTGATCTCCACTCCTGATTCTAAGGTTCAGGTTTGGGTCATCCCCACCAATGAGGAACTGATGATCGCACAGGATACTGCCGAACTGGTAAACGCTGCAAAATAAATGCCAAAATGGGGTGGACACTTTCCACCCCATGCCTTAAAAAGGAAAGGTGAATGATATGTCTGAATTGAAAGTAGGCTTTGCAAGATTAGATATTACTCCCGCGATGGGCACCAGCTTAGCCGGCTATCCCCGGGTGCGCCTTGCTGATGGCGTGCTGGACCCACTGATGGCGACTGCAATCGCTTTTGACGACGGCAATAAGCGTGTCGTGGTGTTCAGCGTGGATCACAGTGGTTTGGGCGAGGATCTGATCGACAAAATGCGTCCGGTGATCGCCGAGGCTGCGGAGACGGAGGAAGCGGCTATCTATATTAGCTGTACCCATACCCACTTGGCACCCAAGACCGTTGGCGGTCTCAGTCCGGAATATGCCGAAATGCTCGGGGAAAAGATGCGTGATGTTGCTGTTCTGGCCGTTGGGGATCTGAAGCCTGCCACCTTGTCCTATACCCATGCTACTGTTGAGGACGTTTCCTTCGTCCGCCGCTTCCGTATGAAGGACGGCACCTGCCGTACCAACCCCGGATATTTGAATCCCGATATTGACCATGCGCTCAATACCCCGGATGAGCAGGCGAGCCTGCTGGTCATCAAGCGGGAGGGCGGTCCCGAGATTGGTATCGTCCATTTTCAGGTTCACCCCGACACCATCGGCGGGTGTAAGATTTCGGCGGATTTCCCCTACTTTGTTCGCAGTACATACGAAAAACTGGTTCCTAACTCCCTGTGTATGTACATCAACGGTACGCAGGGTGATACCAACCATGTGGACGTGCGTCTCGGACCGGATCAGTTGCGCCGTGGCTATAAGCGTACTCGGTACATGGGTGAGAAGATCGCAATGTCGCTGATTGCCAATATTCCCTTGGCACAGCCTCTGGAGAACACCCAGGTCAACTACGGTGAGAAGTTGGTCAACATCAAGTATAATAAGGCAACCACGCAGAAGGAGATCGACGAAGCAAAGGAGATCCGTGCCCGGTTCCTGGAAGGCGGTATCGACGCAGTAGGTCCCGCTTCTATGGGTATGATGAGAACATCGCTCAATGCCCAGGCGTACCGGATCGTCAGCCTGCTGGATAAGCCGGATTACTACGATCTTCGCCTGTGTGCGGTAAAGATCGGTGATGTGGCGTTTGTGGGCTTCCCCGGTGAACCCTTTACCGATGTAGGCAGAACGGTAAAGAGCGGCGCGGAATGTGCCTTGGCGTTGCCTACCTGCTGTACCAATGGCTATATTTCTTATTTCCCCACGGAAGATGCTTACGAGCACGGCAGTTATGAGGGCATGAATGCCCGGTTCGTGCGTGGCTCGGCTGAACAGTTGGCACAGAGTGCTGTGGAACTGATCAACAGCCTGTAATAAATAAAATCAGCCCGGAATTATCCGGGCTGATTTTTTATACACCCAACCGGGGCAAAAGTCGGAGCATATCCCGCAGTGTAATCAACGTGGGGTAGGGGACCGGCTTTTTTGCGTAAAAGTTTTCGTCAAGAACGGATTCTCCGGCAGGACCGGAATAAATTATAAAAGGCTTTAGCGTTTCCAGAACGGTGCATATAGAATGGAACCGAGCGGGATCGATTTCTGTTCCCAAATCGCTAAGGATCTGTACGATAAATTCAATGCAGGTATAGGCATCCTGTGCCTTTATCCGCCGACGGAAGGGTGCCATCAGTGCCGACAGGTGGTTGTACAGATAATGATTTCCGTTGCAGAGCATTTCGGTCAACAGCGTATCCAGTTTTGCATACTGTTCCGGTGTAACCGGGAGCCGACAGACACAGATATGGGCGGGGCGACCGTTTTGGTGGTAGCGGGACAGGGATTCCCGGACAAAACCACCGTATAGGGGCGTGCGGTAATACCGGCGGGCAAAACTGTACATCCGGCTGAGATCCTCGTCCAGCGCGATGCTGGCATGGTTATATGGCTCTGCGGTAATCCATCGTACCAGCCTGCCGATTCGGTTGCCTGTGGAGGAAAAAACAATGTAAACATAGCAGTTATCCATAGGCACCACCTTCAGAATGTTATCCTGTTGATTAGTTGGGAAATGTCCCGACAGACCACAGGATCGCCGGATATACCCTCCAGTGCCCCGCACATTTCTTCGGGGGAAAAGCGGCATCCCTGAAGGGCATTCTCCATTCTTTTGGGCAGATGCCAGTCCATAGCATCTGTGTAGACCCGAATACCTTGGATAAGTCCGGAAACTACCTGTATTTCCAAAAGAATACTACCCCAGAGAAAACGGTCCTCCAAGGAGAAATCAGCCGCAAGGTTTTCACCGTAAAGCCACTGCCAGGACCGCAGCATTTCCGCATCCTTGCGGATTCCCGCTTGGTCCGGTTCGGTAAGGGGGCGTGCCGGTAGATCATAGATGGACTGGAAGGCTTCGGTCATATAGTCTGCCATGCGGTCGCAGGTTAGCCCGGGACATAGGGTTTCCAGATTTACAACCCGGGAACGGACAGAAGCGACACCTTTGGAAGCCAGTTTGGCTTTGGAGGGTGTCAAATATCGGGAGAGCTTGGCCATATCCGCACAGATCAGCAGAGTGCCGTGGTGATATGCTTTTCCCTGACTGTGGTAAAAGGCGTTCCCGGAGAATTTCATCCCTTCAGCCAGAAGATCGTTTCGTCCAGACTTTTCGGTTTCAATTCCGGCAAGGGAACAGGCGGCTTGAATGACGGAAAGCTGCCGGTCAAGGTCATAGTCCTCCTCTGACATGATGAAGGTGAAATTTAAATTACCCAGGTCGTGGAATACCGCACCGCCGCCGGACAGCCGCCGGGCAAGATGACCGCCCTCGGATTCCAGCAAAGATGTGCGGCACTCTGCCCAGGCGTTTTGGTTTCGACCGATAACAACGGTGTTCTGATTCTGCCACAGATACAATATGCATTCTCCGGGGAGCACATTTTCCAGTAAATACTTTTCCAGTGCAATATTTTCATAGGGGTCATGCCCCGGCGCGCGGAAAATATAAAGCTTTTCGATCACAGCGTATAGCCTCCTTGGTAGACTTTCCTTGATTGTATAATATTTTTTTTCCTTTGACTAGTGCATATTTGAAATTACCGTTGACAAATTATGCAACAGGATGTTATATTTGTGATATAATGTTAAAATGATAACATTGGGAGGCACTATGTACAGCATTCGTCAGGAGCAGATCCGAGAATATATTGAGCAGAAAAATGTAGTAACCATTAAAGAATTGCAGGCACTTTTCCCGGAGGTATCCCTTATGACGATCCATCGGGACTTGGATGCGTTGGAACGCAGTGGATCTGTGGTGAAATTCCGGGGCGGTGCCAAATCCGTCCGACTTACCGGCGACCCGGAGTTTAATGTACGTATGCGGGAAAATAACGCAGGAAAGTCTCTTATGGCAGCCAAAGCCATGGAGCTGATCCAGCCCCATAGTGCTGTGTTTCTGGACGCCAGCACAACCAATCTTGCCATTGCGAAGAACCTTCCGGATATGAATGTAAATATCTTCACCACCGGCCCCAGTATTGCGCTGGAGTTGTGCCGGCTGCATAACCCGGTGGTAACGCTGTGCTGCGGGACGATCAATCGAAAAAATCTGGCTGTCTCCGGGCAAAACACCCTGCAAATGCTGGATACGATAAATATTGATCTGGCGTTTATCGGCGTTTCCGGCTGTTCTGTGGATGCAGGTTTCACTTGCGGCACGGAAACAGATATGCTGGTGAAGCGGAAGGTGATCCAAAAGGCGCGGACCAGTGTGGTCATGTGCGGCCACGAGAAATTCAGTTGCCTGATGCCCTATACGTTTGCAACCTTGTCAGATGTGGATTATCTCATCTCCGATGCGCCGGTTCCGGATGGGGTAGCCCAGGCGGCTTTGCAGGCAGGCGTAACCCTTTTATAAGAAAAAATCACACCGCAGATGCTTTGTACAACCCAAAGTATCTGCGGTCTTTTCTTTTTATGCGAAATGGCTATTGACGAAAGGTGTTATGATAAGTTATAATTAACAGGCTATAACAAACTAAGGAGGCTATACCATGGCAAATGCTGTCATCATGCCCAAGGCCGGTATTACCGTAGAAAGCTGTATTATCGGTGAGTGGGTGAAGAAGGTCGGCGATCAGGTCAAAATCGGCGATGTGCTGTTTACCTATGAGACCGACAAGGCGAGTTTTGAATGTGAGTCTACAGCGGAGGGCACTTTGCTGGAGATTTTTTATGAGGAGGGGGACGAGGTTCCCTGCCTGCTCAATGTTTGTGCTGTGGGCAATCCCGGCGAGGACTGCTCTGCACTGAAGGGCGCAGGCGGTGCACCTGCTGAAGCTGCACCTGTGGCTGCGGAAGCCGCCGCAGCCGCACCTGCCGCAGCCGCCGTTGCTGCCAATACCAAGGCAAAGGCTGTGATCATGCCCAAGGCGGGTATCACCGTGGAAAGCTGCATCATCGGTGAGTGGCTGAAGCAGGTTGGTGATCAGGTCAAGGTCGGCGACATTCTGTTTACATACGAAACCGACAAGGCATCCTTCGAGTGCGAGTCCACCGAGGAAGGCGAGCTGCTGGCAATTTTCTTCGAGGAAGGCGACGAAGTTCCCTGTCTGGAGAATGTGTGCGCTGTTGGTCCCAAGGGCGAACCCACCGATTGTCTGAAGCCCGGTGCCGCTCCTGCTGTTGTGGAGGAGACGGTTGCCGCACCTGTTGCTGAGGCAGCAGTTGCCGAGGCTGCTCCCGCCGCCCAAATTGTTGCTGGCGCACCGGTTTCTCCCAGAGCTGCCAAGCTGGCAAAGGCAGCCGGCGTGGACGCATCCCTGGCGGTTGGTACCGGTCCCGAAGGCCGTATCATTGAGCGGGATGTCCAGAAGCTGATTGCTGAGGGTGTTCCTGCTTCTGCCAAGGCATCTGTGGCTGACGGTCCTGCCTATGAGGATGTGAAGTTCAGTGGCATCCGCCGCGCGATCTCCAAGTCCATGAGCCAGAGCCTGTCCACCATGGCACAGTTGACCCATACCACCAGCTTTGATGCAACCGCAATTTTGAACTACCGCAAGATGCTGAAGGCTGCCGGCGGCGATTATGCAGGCATTACCCTGGGCGACATCATCCTGTTTGCTGTTTCCCGCACCCTGCTGAATCACCCTGATCTAAACGCCTATATGCTGGATGACAACTCCATCCGCCTGTTCAAGCACGTGAACCTGGGCGTTGCTGTGGATACCCCCCGTGGTCTGATGGTTCCCACCATCGTGGGTGCAGACCAGATGAGCCTGCTGGAGATCTCCAAGGCTGTCAAGGAGCTGGCTGCTCAATGCCGGGACGGCGCTATCAGCCCCGACAAGCTTTCCGGCGGCAGCTTCACCGTTTCCAACTTGGGCAATATGGGCGTGGAATCCTTCACTCCCGTGATCAATCCTCCCCAGACCGGTATTCTGGGTGTTTGCGGTACGGTTGACCGCGTCCGTAAGGCAGCCGATGGTTCTATCGAGATCTATCCCGCTATGGGCTTGAGCCTGACCTACGACCACCGTGCTGTGGACGGCACGCCCGCCGCGAAGTTCCAGAAGGAGCTGGGCGAGAATCTGGAAAACTTCACTGCACTGCTTGCCAAGTAAGGAGGAAATAGAAAATGCCTAAGAGTTTATTCGTGGATCCTGCCGAGGTGCGTGCACCCGGTAAGGTTACCTTTAAGAGCATCCCCGTAAACCAGTA
>JAZRMP010000059.1:0-68919 GCA_045647705.1 Faecousia sp. | reverse complement strand
AATCGAACCCATGTTACCGCCGTGAAAGGGCGGTGTCTTAACCGCTTGACCAACGGGCCTGGTAGCGGCGACCTGATTCGAACAGGTGACATACCGGGTATGAACCGGCTACTCTACCAACTGAGTTACGCCGCCATGTGTGGTCAAATGATCCCGGCACCGCCGAAATCAGCTTTGTTATTATATCCATCGGCGCAACGTTTGTCAAGAGAAATGTTTGCATTTTTCCAGTTTTTTTGGGAAACCTTTTGCCAAGGAGTGTTGCACCATGGCTTTTTGGAGAAGGATTTTGTTATTTACTGCGGGTGGCTGTAGTTATATGGGACTGGAGCTTTTATGGAGGGGTTGGAGCCACGGAAGTATGTTTCTAGCAGGCGGGAGCTGCTTTTTGCTACTGGGTAGGCTAAACCGAACACGCCCCCGGCTCCCACTGGTTCTGCGAGCCTTGACCGGGGCAGGAATCATTACCGGTGTAGAACTTCTCACCGGATTGCTTGCCAACCGGGATTACAGCGTTTGGGACTACCGCAATATGCCGATGAATTACCATGGGCAGATTTGTCTGCCCTTTTGTCTGATATGGGCACCAATCAGCATTTTTGCTATGTACCTTTACGAACTGTTGGATAAAAAAATACCGTCAGCCTAAGCTGACGGTATTTTGCGTTTTGGAATCAATCTTCCTCGCCCTTAGACAGCAAGGTGTTGGCAACAATGCCCAGGATCAACGCGCAGGCAATGGAGGTCAGCGTAACCTTGCCAAAGGTTACGGACAGACCGCCGATACCGGTAATTAAGATAATAGCAACCACAAACAGGTTCTTGCTTGCACCCAGATTTACCCCCTGAATCATCTTCAGACCGGAAACAGCGATGAAGCCGTACAGGGTGATGCAGACACCGCCCATGACGCAGTTGGGGATGGAAGCCAAGAAGGTAACGAAGGGACCGAAGAAGGACATGACGATGCACATGACCGCAGTGGCGGTAATCGTAACCACGGAAGCGTTTCTGGTGATGGCAACACAGCCCACAGACTCACCGTAGGTGGTGTTGGGGCATCCGCCGAAGAATGCACCGGCGATGGAGCCAACGCCGTCGCCCAGCAGGGTATTGTGCAGACCAGGCTCTTCCAGCAGGTCCTTGCCAATAATGGAGGACAGGTTCTTGTGGTCAGCAATATGCTCAGCGAAGACTACGAATGCCACAGGAACATAGGCGACCGCCACAGTGGCGATGAATGCGCCGTCGATCTCCTTCACTCCCTCAATGGCTTTTATAAAGGTAAACTCGGGAATAGCAAAGATTTGCATATTTGCAAAAACGGAGAAGTCAATAATCTGCAATGCCACATTATTGGTAGCAATACCGATAACAGTAAAGATGGCAGCCACAACATAGCCGACCAAGATGCCCAGAATGAAGGGGATCAGCTTGGTCATTTTCTTGCCGTAGACAGAGAACAGTACCACAGCAAACAGGGTAACTAAGCCGCAGATGAGGGCGGCGTAGGGGCTGCAGGCAGAAACGCCCTCAACCAACACCTTACCGGTGGTCAGATCGCCAACAGCATTGCCTGCCAAAGATAAACCAATGATGGAAACGGTGGGTCCGATGACCACGGCAGGCATCAGCTTATTGATCCACTGGACACCAGCCAACTTAACGATCAGAGCGATGACCACATATACCAGGCCGGCAAAAACTGCGCCCAGCAGAATGCCGGTGTAGCCGGCAGAAGCGGAAGCCGCGCCGCCGAAAGCAGCAAACATAGAACCAATAAAGGCAAAGGAAGATCCAAGGAATACAGGGCTGTTGAACCGAGTGAACAACTGGTAGACCAGGGTGCCAACGCCTGCGCCGAACAAAGCAGCAGACTGGCTCATACCGTTACCAATAATGCTGGGGACTGCGATGGTTGCCGCCAGAATGGCTAGCACCTGCTGGAACGCGAACAGCAGCATCTGGCCAAACTTGGGCTTGTCTTTGATACCGTAGATCAAATTCATAATTATGTTTCCTCCGTAAAATATAGTTGAAAATTTCCGCAAAAAAAGAAGACTTTCCCCAAGACAACGCTTGTGTAAAGTCCTCCTTTTCACAAAAATATTTACTTTGACATTATAACTTGTTTTTCTGCAAAAAGCAACACAAAAATAACGGACAATTGACAATGGATAATTGATAATTAAACGCCTGTTTCCCGGTAAGATTTCGTAGGGGCGTGCATCGTACGTCCGGTGATTTTGCAAACAAAACCACATTGCCAACGGCAATATGGTTAGGCGGATGACCAATAGTCGCCTCTACAATTCTCAATTATCTATTATCAATTTTCCAAAGCTGTCGGGGAGCATCTGCGCCAGGGTGCGCATCTCCACCTTGCCATTGGGACCTGCCAGATAGACCTTAAAATCCAGCCCGCAGAACTCCCCCATCACCTGCCGGCACACGCCGCAGGGTGGGAAAACCTTTGTGATAACCCCGTCCTTGCCGCCGCATACAGCGATGGCAACAAATCCCCGCTTTCCCTCAGAAATTGCCTTGGCAAAGGCTGTGCGCTCAGCGCAGATGGTGGGACTGAAGGCGGCGTTTTCTATATTGCAGCCGGAAAACACCGTGCCGTCGGCGCACAAAAGTGCCGCCCCCACTTTGTAACCCGAGTAGGGGGCGTAGGCATTCTCTATGGCCTGCTTCGCAATGTTTAACAATTCCTCCGGCGTCATATTTGTTCCTCCCAATCCCTACAATTTTATCTCTTTTGCAAAGCTCTCGCCGGGGGTGTCCAAAGGAATGCCCAACAGGTCTGCCGCCGTTGCTGCCACATCTGCGAAGCTCTTCCGGGTCCCCAAATCTACAGGCTGTACCCCCTTGCCCAGCACCAACAATGGCACATACTCCCGGGTATGGTCAGTGGTTTTGGTGTAGCCGGGGTCGCAGCCGTGGTCTGCGGTAATCATCAGAAGATCTCCTTCTCCCAGCAACTCAAAAAAACCCGGCAGCCAACGGTCAAATTCCGACAAAGCCCGGGCATAACCGTCAATGTCCCGACGGTGGCCGTATACCATGTCAAAATCCACCAGATTCACAAAGCACAGCCCCCGGAAATCCTGCCGGGCGTAAGCCATGGTATTTTCCATGCCGTTGGCGTTGTTCCGGTTGTACACATACTTCGTAATGCCACATCCTGCAAAAATATCGTAGATTTTGCCCACAGCGATGCTGTCCATCCCAGCATCCTTCACTGCGTCCAAAAGGGTCTTCTCCGGCGGCTCCAGAGAAAAATCGTGCCGGTTGGAAGTCCTGCGGAAATTTCCCGGTGTTCCCACAAAGGGTCTCGCGATCACACGTCCAACACCGTGTTTCCCCTGCAAAAGCGATCTTGCAATTTTGCAATATTCATAAAGCTGTTCCGGGGGCACGATGTCCTCATGCGCAGCGATCTGGAACACAGAGTCGGCCGAAGTGTAGACGATCAGATCTCCAGTTTCCATGTGCCTTGCGCCAAATTCCTCAATTACCGCCGTACCGGACCAGGGGGCATTGGCAAGGATTCCTCTGCCGGTAGCCTTGCGGAAGGGTGCTAAAATTTCCTCGGGAAAACCATCAGGATAGGTGGGCATCGGACGCCCGGAAACAATACCAGCCAGTTCCCAATGACCGATGGTGGTGTCTTTACCCATAGACTTTTCCGCCATTCGCCCGTATGCGCCTATGGGCTCTACGACCTTTTCCAAAGCGTCCACGCCCAAAATATTCCCCAGACCGGCTTGTATCAAATTGGGAATCTTCAGCTCCCGGGATGCGGCGCAGGATGCCAGGGTGTTTGCACCTTCATCCCCGAATGCCGCCGCATCCGGCAGTGCCCCGATTCCAAAGGAATCCAGAACGATCAAAAATACCCGCTTCATTGCATAACCTCCCTGCGGAAATTCCCATTTTTCGGTGCGTTTATCGGATAACATCGTAGGGGCGTGCATTGCACGTCCGTGGCGGACGACCAATAGTCGCCCCTACAATTCTCAATTACCCCATAACGGCCGCTACATCCAGCGCCACCTGCATCATTTCCGTAAATGCCGTCTGCCGCTCCTGAGAGGTGGTCTCTACCCCCTTAAGCACATGGTCGGAAATGGTACAAATGCACAATGCCCGCTTGCCATACCGGGCAGCGTTCATATACAGTGCCGCCGCCTCCATTTCCAAAGCAAGCACACCCATCTTCCGCAGGGCATACACGCTGTCCAACCCCTCCGGAACACCTTCGTGGTCGCCGTAGAACACATCGGAGGAATTGACGTTGCCCACATGGAACTTTGCACCCCGAGCCTGCGCCGCCTTCACCGCTTCACTCAGTAAAGTATAGTCGGCAATAGGCGCAAAGGTGCCGGGCAGATGAAACTGTGCGGCAAAATTAGAATCGGTGCAAGCACCCTGGGCAATTACCAAATCATATAGGTCGATGTGATCCTGGATCGCCCCAGCAGAGCCCACCCGGATAATGTTCTCCACCCCATATCCGTTGTACAGTTCATGGGAGTAGATACCAATGGCAGGCATACCCATACCGGAAGCCATAACCGAGACTTTTACACCCTTGTAAATTCCGGTATAGCCCTGAACCCCCCGGACATTGTTTACCAAAACCGGATTTTCCAGAAAATTCTCCGCGATAAATTTTGACCGCAAAGGATCCCCGGGCATGAGAACGGTCTTTCCAAACTCCCCGGGCTTTGCGCTGATATGAGGGGTAGGTGTCTGAAACATGGTTATTCCTCCTTGGAAATTGTCAATTATTGTTCCTGCTGTTTTGCCAGTTTAACGATCCGGGAGGTGCCCAGGCGGTCAGCCCCCAGAGCGATAAACTTCTCCGCGTCCTCCAGGGTGGAAATGCCCCCGGCGGCCTTGATCTTCACGCCCTCGCCAACATGCTTGGCAAACAGCTCCACATCAGGGAAGGTTGCGCCGCCGGTGGAGAATCCGGTGGATGTCTTGATATAATCCGCGCCGGCATCCGTAACCGCCTTGCAGGCGCAGATTTTCTCCTCATCCGTAAGCAGGCACGCCTCCACGATCACCTTGAGCACCTTGCCACAGCAATGGTCTTTGATCTGACGGATCTCCTCGGTGATAGCGTCCCACTTTCCTTCCTTCGCCCAACCAATATTTATGACCATGTCCACCTCATCTGCGCCGTGGGAAACAGCATCATAAGCCATAAAGCACTTGGCGGCGGTGGTAGCGTAGCCGTTGGGAAAACCCACAACGGTGCAAATGGGCAAACGATCTGCCACATAGTTCTTAGCCTGTGCAACAAAGCAAGCAGGAATACATACCGAGGCGGTGTGGTACTTCATACCATCATCGCACAAAGCTTTTATATCCTCCCATTTGGCCGTCTGGGAAAGCAGTGTGTGGTCGCATTTGGAAAGGATTTGCGTAATTTCCATAACCAGTCTCCTTTTCTCTCATTCTGTATTTATTATACTGGACGCAAGCCAATCATGCAAGCAATTCTAAAAATTCCTGTTTGCACAGTACAAAGCACCCCGGCATTCCATAAAGGAACGCCGGGGCATTAAATTATCTTATCCTCTTGTAATGCTGTGGATCAACCGCAGTAGTTTCTCCACAGGCAGTTTACCTGCCCGGTCATCCATAGCTGCTACGGTGCGCCGCATCATCTCGCACCACTGCAATGCCGTCATGTGGGCATCCATCCCGGTGGTCAGGTAGGGACATCCGTTGAGTTTGTAGCCTCCAAACCGTTTGGCAAACAGCTTGTCTGCCCCAAGAGCCATGGCATAGGGAGCCAACCGGAAATAGTAATCCGGGTCGGTTTCGCAAAAGCCCCTGAGCTGCTGCCTGTCTGCTGTCCAGAAATAATGACGCAGACCCAAGGTCTGGGTAAGCACCTGCCGCCCCAGCTCCGTCCGCCGACCACCCCAAGCAAGGAGTAACCCGGCAAGGAGCAATCCCAGCACCATCCACAGTGCCACTGGGAACGCACCGGCAATTGATCCCAACAAGAGCCACACACCACACAGCACCAGTGCTGGGGTGATTTTTCGCACACTGCACAACAAGATCCCACTACCGGCCTTCTGGATATGCCAGCCACTAAAGGCACCCAAGACACCCAGCAGCAGAATCAGCAAGCCTTGAAGGGCTGCACCACCAGCCAAAGCAACCGCCAATGACACACCGCCAAACAGACCAATCCCTGAAGCAAGACCACGGAAGATTACCGGACTTCCGTTAAATCGCGCCATCATTTCACTCATACCGGCGGTTTTTTCCTCTGCCACCCGGCAAAGCTGTGCGTATGCATACCCAGAGGTATCCACCAGCTCCCGCTTTCCGAACAACTTCTTAAACAACCGGCGTTCTGCTTCACTGCGCTCGTTGCCCATATCCATCCGTTTATGCAGCAATACACGCCCGGAACGTTCCACTTGGATTAGAACATATCCAAGCTGTGCCCAGGAAAGCACCATCATGCTCATATCCACGCCTTGCCCAGCAACCACACAGCCAATCTGCCCGGCAGTAAACCCCTGTGGGGGCTCTGCACTGGACTGCCACCACACCGGCAGGTTCAGCATCGACACCAGCCAATAGAGCAACGCAATACCGCTGCACACAGCAATGGCAATATAACCAAAGCCATAGTCCTCTGTCTGGGCAATGGTCCGGGGGAACATTTCTTCCGTAACCGCCAGGGTCATAGTCAATGTTTCGTGATCCTTCAGTGTTTTCAAGGTGCTTCCGGAAATCGTAGCACCCTCCACAGTATAGGTCAGATCCTCCTCTATCCGGGCTTGGTGATACCCGCTTATAAAGCCAGGCAGAACATCAATTTCACCCGGCATGGTAACGGAGAACGTCATCGCTTCAATAGGGTATGCAAAACCGGCAAGCATCGGCACCTGCATTTCCAATGTATCTGCTTCTGTAGTATGAATTACATTGTAAAGAGAGTAGTTAATGCTGAAGGTAACATCGCCTACCACATTTCGTACCAGTTTGTTAAGGTCGATCCACCGGGCGTCTGCCGACTTGGAGGCACCTGTGCGGGAACCATTCAGGGTAATACCCGTGGCATCTGCCGGGACAGGGAAGCGCAGTTTTTCCATAGGCTGCTCCAGATGCAGGGTAACTGTCATTGTTACCTGGCAGCTTCCGTCAGCCGCAACCGTTGCAAGGCTGTTTACCGAGGAGGCACCGGTGGCTGCACTGACCGTCGCCGCTAAAATGACAACCAACAAAAAAACTGCAAAGATCCGATATGCGTTTTTCACAGATATGCCCCCCTTCGACAGTTTTCGACCTTTCTTTTCTCTGACCGTTTCAGTTTACCATACCCAAAAGCAAAAAGCAAGGCAAACAAGGGATGCAATTTCTGATTTGCAGGACCGTTTGATACCCCCGTGTGGGTGTTTGGCAACAAAAATGCTGCTGTCCGGGACAGCAGCATTTTTATTATAGATCCAGAAGTTCCAGATCCTCTTGGCGAACCTTCCGCAACTCTTTCTTATTCATCATGTCGTAGATACAGGGTACCACAAACAGCGTCATAACGGTGGCATACACCAGGCCGCCGATACAAACCACAGCCACCGGCTGCATCAGCGCCGTACCCGCGCTTTTGCGTACCGCCATATCAGTCAGACCCAGGACCGTAGTAATGGTAGTCATCAGAATGGGCCGCATTCTGGTTTTACCCGCTTCCAGAATCGCCTCCCGACGTGCCATACCATCCTGTCGCAGTTGATTAATATAGTCCACCAGAACGATACCGTTATTGACGATAATGCCTGTGAGCATCACAAAGCCAATTAAGGAAATAACGCTGACCTCCATGCCGCACAGAATCAGTGCAATAAAGCCGCCGGTAAATGCCAGAGGAATGGTGAACATGACAATAAAGGGGGATTTCAGCGACTGGAACTGTGCCACCATAACCAGATATACCAACAGCACGCCCAACAGAAGCATAATGCCCAGTTGCTCCACTGCCTCCATAATCGTCTCGTTCTCGCCGGTAAAGGCATAGGTTACGCCTATGCCCAAATCCGAACCGGCAATGGCCCTCTGTGCCTCTGCCGTAACCAACGTTACATTCTTGCCTTCCTCCAAAGAAGCACTTACCGTCAGATACCGCCGTTGGGAAAGGCGGTTAATGGCATTCAAGCTGGTGGTCTGCTCCACCACAGCTACGTCCGACAGCAGGAAATTGACCGTTTTGCCTGTCTTGTCCGTTACTTCAAAAGGATAGCTTTCCAAATCCTTTACCGTCAGTACAGAGCCCTCCGGTTTCTCTATAATCACCTCCGTGGAGGTGCCTTCCAGCTCCAATGTGGTTACTGAGGATTCGTTTTGCAGGGCAGATGCCAGTTCCATATAGATTTGCGCAACAGTGATGCCCTTTTCCATCGCCTTATTCCGATCCACACTAATATGCAGTGCCGGAGTTACTTCATCCAGACCGTCAGAGACCTCTGCCACGCCATGCACCCCGGCAAGGACTTGGCCTGCCTTTTTTGCCGCATTCTGAAGCTGCTCCATATCGTCGGCATAAATTTCCAGGCTAATACCACTGCCGGAAAGCATGCTCATATCCATCATGGCAGAACCGGCACTGACCTGACACGCCATACCTTCACAAAGGGCTTCAATCCGCTTGCCCATGGCAGCCCCGGAGGCCGTATCATCCTCCAACGTAATATACACCGTTACATCGTAAGCTTCGCCACCGCCGCCAAGAAGATTTCCCCCACCGGAGGACATCATGGCACCTGCCGCTTTGATTCCTTCCAGCGTGTCGATCCGCGCCAGCACATCATCAGCAAGCACCACTGCCTCGTCCATGGTTGCATCCTCCGGCATGGTGATCGTTACACTTACATTGGGCATATCCATGGCAGGCATGAAGATAAAACCACGGGACAGGCTCCAGACTGCACTGATCACCAGCAGCACCGCAGAGGCAGACAGCACAATCGCCTTATGGTCCAACGACCATGCGGCCGCTTTCTCATAAGCCCGAAGAAAGGTGCTCATAAAGGTGTCTTTCGTCTTCTTCTCTTTGCGCAGCATACCCGATGCCATTGCCGGTACCAAGGTCAAAGAAACGATCAAGCTGGCCATCAGCGCGTAGGTCATGGTCAGTGCCAAGTCCGTAAAAAGCTGCCGAGTAATGCCCTCAATAAAAACAATGGGTAAAAATACACAAACGGTAGTTAAGGTAGAGGCGGTAACCGCGCCGGCCACCTGCCGGGCACCGGATACTGCTGCCTGGATTACATTGGCTCCTTTGGCGCGCAGCCGGTAGATGTTCTCAATGACCACCACTGAGTTATCCACCAGCATACCTACCGCAACCGCAAGACCGGAAAGGGAGATCATGTTGATGGAAACACCGGAAAAATACATTAGCACAATGGCAAAAACCACACTGATGGGAATAGAGCAAAGGGTGATAATTGTGGGGCGAATGTCCTTCAGGAACAGGAACAGCACAATGATAGCAAAGATCGCTCCCAACAACAAGCTGCTGATGATGGTTTCCACAATCAGATAGATATAGTCGCCTTGATTCATCAGTGCCACAAAGTGCAGGCCCTGGTTTTCATTTTCCAGTTCGGCAAACCGCTTAATAATATTGTCCGTAGTTTCTGCCGTAGCATAGGTACTCTGCTTTTCAAAGCTGAGTACGATGCTATCCAGTCCATCCAGTTTTGCATAGGATTCATCCCGGTTATCCGTAACCATAACCGCCGCCACGGAGCTAAGGTAAATAGGCTCTACTCCCTCCATGCCCATATCAAATAGCAGCAGTTCCTCCAGCTCTTTGGCGGTGGTGATCTCATCGCCAACAGAAACCATGTAGCTTACATCGTCCTGAGAAATGGTTCCTGCCGGCATGGAGAAATTCTGGGCTGTCAGCAGACTTTTGACCATGTCCATGGTCAGAATTTGGTTAAGGTCTGCCTGTGCAAGGGTCTGCTCCCGGGTTGTTTCCAAAGTCTCGATGCCACTGTTTACCTGGGTCAGTGCATTGGTAACCGTTGCGTTGCCAACTGCCATTTCTGTGGCCGCATTGCTCATTTCCAGCAGACCTTCCATTTGCTTCTGATTCAAGGTCTGCTGCCCCTGCTTGAGCAATTCAATACCCTGCTCCATCTGAACAAGGCCGTCCTCCATCTGTGCAATCTTCTGGGGCAAATCTTCCAGCGTTGTACCAAACTGGCCAAGCTCCTTGCCCAGTGCCTCTGCCTGAGAACCAATCGAAGCCAGAGAGCCGGTCAGAAGTTCGATCTGCTGAGAGATCGTTTCGGCGGTAACACCGTTGGCTGCCAGGTTTGCCTCCAGCGTTGCCATTTCCGCTTCCATTTGTTTGTATGCAGGGCTTTCCTTCAGTGCCGCGATCTGTGCGTCAATCTCCTCTTGGGTCATGCCACTGTCCTTGATTTGCTGCATCTGCTCCTGAAAGGTCTGCCACATCTTCTGCAGCTCCTGATTGGATTGCTGAAGCTGTTTTAAATTCTCAATCGTCTGCGCAATCCGTCCCTTCTGCTCCTCCAGTGTTTCCAGTCCGGACTGTACTGCCTTCAGCAAGGAAAGCGTCGTCTCCAACTGGCTCTTTCCATTGACCAACTGGACAAGCTGTTGCTGCAATTCCGCAGAGGCTCCTGCGGTCTGTTCCAGCAGTGCCGCTTTGCCGGCTTCCAACTGCTGCTTTCCGGTTTCCATCTGCGCCTGGGCAGTTTCCAAATCCTTCTTTGTCTTCGTTAGCTCCTCCAGAGCTTTATCCATCTGGGAATTAATCGCATCGGAGATGGATTTGTTCATAGTGTCAATTTTCGCCTGGTCCAAAACCACATGCAGCTGCTGCACCACAGAACCGGAGGTGCTGACCCGGGCAACACCGGTAATTCCCTCCAATTTATGAAGCAGCGATTCATCCAAATACTGTGTCAGTTCTACCGTGTCCATGCCATCCATAGATACCGCCGCCACCATAACCGGCAGCATAGACGGATTGATCTTCAGCACATAAGGCGTGCCGACCATCTCATCCCATCCGGACTGTAGGGTGCTGATACTCTGCTGAATATCCACGCCAATGGTATCTAAATTCACAGATTCCTCAAACTCCAGCATTACCATAGAGTAGTTCTCACTGGAGGTCGAGGATACCTCTTTGATATGCTCAAGGGTGGACATTGCCTGCTCCATAGGCTTTGTCAGCTCAGATTCCACCTTTTCCGGGCTTGCACCGGGATAGGTAGTCATAATCATAATATAGGGAAAGTTCATATTGGGCAGCAAATCTGGGGTCATTTTCAGGTAAGCGACCACGCCCAAAACCAAAACTGCAATCACCGCCACAAAGATCGTCAACGGTTTTTTGACACTGAATTTTTCCATCCCGATTCTCCTTAAATTGATACAATTATAGTTGTAGCATACCATTTCACAAAATACAAATCAATAAACATTGTGTAAATTATTTCCCAATTATTCGGCAAAAAACCACCAATCTTGCGATCAGTGGTTTTCTTGCGATTTTATTCTGTCGAGACGGATTATTCCTGGTAGTTTTCTGCATCAATCAGCACCATTTCGCCCAAGTAGGCAGGGATCTGTGCGTTGCCGTTGTGGATTGTTTGCTCCTGCCGGAAAGCTTCTCCGGCCAGGGCTTGTTTTACCAATGCACAACAGGTATCCGTGAGCCATTGGCTGTCTGCCAATGTGGTAACGGCCTGCTTTCCGGAAACAATACGGGCAACTGCTGCCTCCTCAGAACCGTAGCCGGTAATCAACGGCCACAGCTCCTGCGTGCATCCCGCCTTTTCCAGTGCTATGGCGCAGCCACCTGCCAGCGTATCCGTTGCAGCACAAAGAATGTCGGGCATAGCCTCCACATAAAACTGGTCTATGATATTTTCACAAGTTTCCACAGCCTGCTTCTCCGTGCCGCTTTGAATACAGGTATCCTCAAAAGAAAGTCTTCCGGAATTGCACACAAGAACCCCCATATCCAGATAGGGTTGCAGCACCTGCATAAGCCCTAGATGGAACAGAAGGGAATTGTGGTCCTCGGGCACACCCATAAAAAATTCAATGGTATAGCTGCGGTTTTCTGCTTGGGCTGTTTCAAGCTGTTTTTTTGCAACAATGTACTGCCCAATGCTAACACCTGTTGCCCCAACATCCCATGCCACACAGCCGGTAACGCCGTTGGTATTCATCAGCAAACGGTCATACGCAATCACCGGGATTCCTTCAGATTGGGCGCGGTTTATTGTCTGGGTGAGCATAAGTGCGTCTACCGCCGCCACCACAAGGCAATCCACCTTCCGGTCAATCATCTGGCCAATCTGTTCTGCCTGAAGCACGGGATCCCCTTCGGCATATTCCACTGCCGCCTGGATTCCCAACGCTGCCAGCCCCTGTGCCAAGGCTGCCCCATCTGTCAGCCAACGGGGTGTTTCCCGGTCCGGCAGTGCAATCCCCACGGTGCTGACCTGCTCCCCGGATAATGTCTGGGCGGTCTGGGTGGGATCCGTCTCCGCCGGTTGGTTTCCACAAGCGGCAAGCAGCAATGCCAATGCGATCAGCAGTATAAATAATCTTCTCATAATGCTTCCTTGCCTTTTCCAAACTTTACGACCATTATACCCATGTTTTTTTAGGGAAGTCAACTGTTTTTTTGGCGAACCCCAGCCGCTTGTCAGATTTCGATTTGTCGGTGCGTTTGATTATCCTATTTGTAGGGGCGTGCATTGCACGTCCGGTGATTTTGCAAAACAAAATCACATTGCCATCGGCAATCTAATCATGATTTTCTTTGAAAACCAATGTTTTTACAAAAATATTGGGCGGACGACCAATGGTCGCCCCTACAATTTCTAACGAACAAGCACACCGATAAATGGAATTTTATGCTTTAACCGCAAAAGAGGCTGCCACTGGCAGCCTCCTTTTTAGCGTTTATTCTTGCGGTAAATGATGCCCAGACCCCGCAAAAGCAGGTTCTCGTCGTAAACAATGTCGTGCTTACAGTGGGGTATAATTTTGGCGGCAATACCCCCGGTTGCCACCAGGCTTGCCTTGCAACCCAGCTCTTGCTCGAACCGGTCAATCATACCATCCACCAGTGCCGCATTTCCATAGACCGCACCGCTTTGCATGCACTCGGTGGTTGTGCTGCGGATACAAGTCTCCGGTGCCTCAATGGGTACCTTCTGGAGCAGGGATGTGCCGGCAGACAGGGCATTCATGGAAAGGACAACGCCGGGAACAATGGCACCGCCAATAAATTTATTTCCCTTGTCCACCACTGTAATTGTAGTGGCTGTACCCATATCAAACACGATTACCGGCAGTGGGAAATCCGCCATCGCTGCCACGCTGGCAGCCACAATATCGCTGCCCAGACTGGCAGGATTCTCAATCATAATGTTCAGACCCGTCTTGACGCCTGCCCCCACCACCAACGCTCTGCGCCCGATGATCTTTTCCACCGCAATCCGAAAAATCTCTGTCAATGGCGGGACCACCGAGCAGATAATCGCGCCTTCAAAGTCCTCACATGCTACTTTATTATATTCCAGAATGGTTTTCATCCCGGCAGCATATTCATCCTCTGTTTTCTTTAAATCCGTAACCATACGGAACAGGTGGGTCGTCTCATTATTCTCATTCAGACAGCCAATTACAACATTAGAATTGCCAATATCAATCGCAAGGAGCATATTGCTGCCTCCTTTATTTACCACCAATTTTTATTAAGCGGAGAATCACCGGTGCCAGCACCAGATTTACACCCAGCTCAATCAAAAAGTTCACACCGGTCAGACCGAATACCATGTATGCGCCTACATTGGCAAAGCCATAGGTCGCCGCCCATTCGGTAATGGTCTCCAGGAAGAACACATAGCAACCCAGCAGGAATATGCCGGTATTCGCGATCGGACAAGCTACCGCCGCCCCGATCACAGCAAACAGCTTGCTGCGTTTTTCCAGAAGCTTGTACACAATGCCTGCTATCAGACCGCAGAGCGTACCTTTCAGCAGCACCACAAGGATCGTTCCCAGCACATCAATCGCCAGGAACGCCGCCGCATCTCCGCTGAGGAGCACCGCAACGCCAAAGGAAAATCCCAGCCAGGCACCGGCTTTCCATCCGTACACTGCCGCACCCACCACAATGGGTACCAGTACCAGCGATATGGAAAACAACCCCAACGCCCGCAGCCCTACAGCCAAAAGCTGCAAGACTACCACGATGGCAGTGAACAGTGCCAGTCCAACCATGTTTCTCGTCTTCGTATTCATTTTTTACCTCCTGCTGCCGCTCCGGACCTCCCGGATGCAGCGCAATTTTATGCGGGTCGGAAAATTCACCGCTCCGCCCAAGTCATTATAATGGAAGATTTCCACAGTTGCAAGACAAATTTCTTATCTTTACACTTTGCTTTTTTCCGGGTATAATACCATTATAAAAATGTTTGGAGTGAAGTTTATGCATTGGCTGAGGGATCTGCTGACTAACCCTTTTCTTTTGACAAGTCTTTCTTCCTGGTTCATTGCTCAAGTGCTAAAAGTGGTCATCAATGCCTGTATCTATAAAAAGGTTATCTGGGAGCGACTTGTTGGCGACGGCGGTATGCCCAGTGGACACAGTGCCACTGTATCCAGTCTGGCGGTAATTACCGGACTTTTCTGTGGTTTTGGCTCTGCCCAATTTGCCCTTGCTGCTATTTTGGCGGTGATCGTATGCCACGATGCCATGGGCGTTCGCCAAGAGACCGGAAAACAATCCATTATGCTTAATGAAATTATTCAAATTCTGGAGGCAAAGGATCTGCCGGAAGTAAAATTGAAGGAACTGGTGGGGCATACACCGTTGCAGGTAATTGCCGGGATTCTGATTGGTATTACCAACGCTTGCCTTATGTATTTTCTGGTTTTTTAAAGCAATCTATTGCCAACCAAAAACAACTTGTTATAATAGAGGTATACTAGAAAAAGAGGCGCGATTATGAAAAAAGACAATACGCTCCGTCAGGAGCAACGGCAATATTTGATGCTCAACGCCCCTATTGGCTCCGTTATCTTCAAAATGGCCGTCCCCACCATTATTGCATTTCTAATTAACTCCATTTACTCCCTTGCCGACACTTATTTTGTCAGTGGTCTGGGAGAGGAGGCTACCGCCGCCGTCAGCGTCAACGCCTCCCTTGACCAACTGATTATGATGTGTGGCTCTATGCTGGCTGTGGGAGCCAACAGCTATATTGCCCGTCTGTTGGGCAGTGGCAACCCTAAAAAAGCAAGTCAGGTCCTGTCTACTTCTTTCTTTTTGGCATTTGCCATTGGTACGCTGCTGTTAATCCTTGGCTCTGTCTTTATGACCCCCATGGTACGGCTTTTGGGTGCTACCCCGACCTGTGAGCAATATTCCATTGATTACGCCTCCTATGTTCTGCTGGCGGCACCGTTTATGGCTACCAGCTTTGTTATGAACCAATGCCTGCGCAGCGAAGGCAGTGCCACGCTGTCCATGATCGGTATGGGCTTCGGCGGTGTTCTGAACTGTTTGCTCGACCCCCTGTTCATCCAAGGCGTGCCGGCACTGGGCATTCCCGCCATGGGGGTAGCCGGTGCCTCCCTTGCCACCGCCATCTCCAAATGGGTCAGCTTTGCTATCCTTATTTTTCCCTACATTACCCGCAAAAGCCTTCTGCATCTTTCTATCCGCAACTTTCAAATCAGCAAAGATATTATTGGTCAAATTGTCAGTGTCGGTTCTTCTTCCATGTTCCGCAGTGGTCTGGCAGTGGTTGCCGGCATTTTGCTGAATAAGATGGCGGGAAATATCTCCGACTCCCTTTTAGCCGGCATCGGTGTATCCACGAAAGTAATGATGTTTCCCTTCAGTATTATCCTAGGCTTTGGCACCGGTTTCCAACCGGTTGCAGGCTTTAACTGGGGTGCCAACCGCTTTGACCGGGTAATGGCAAGCTACCGTTTTGCCTCGATAGTAGCACTGGTGGGCGCTGTGATTATGGCTGCTCTTCTCGCCGCACTGGCAAATCCCGTAATTATTGCCTTTGCCGGTGAAAACCCAGCCATGCAGGAGTTTGGTGCCCTGAGCATCCGGCTGCAATGCATTGCCCTGCCAATCCACGCTTGGGTGGCGGTTGTAAATATGCTTTGCTCCGGCCTTGGCAACGCCAAGGGTGCCTTTATTCTTGCCACTGCACGACAAGGCACCTGTATGCTCCCAATTTTGTTCCCCTTAGCCTCTTTGTTTGGTGCTTACGGCATTTCCTCTGTGCAGGCCGTAGCAGATGTCCTGACGCTGATCCCGGCAATTCCCATTGCCATCTCCATGACCAGACGAATCAGAAATGCACATAAGCAATCTCTGCAAGACACTGTTTCTGTCCGATAAAACCCACCCGGGAGGATCTCTGATTCTCCCGGGTTTCTCTTTTTCGCCTTAGCGGTAGGATGAAAAACACCACAATAAGCAGTACGGAAACTCTAGATTTTCCTGTATACAAATCCGGGATTTTATGATAAATTAACTATACGAATCGAAAGGAGTTCCTTTATGCATATTACAAATGACATTCAGTACATCGGTGTTAACGACCATGATGTGGATCTGTTTGAGGGTCAGTATGTTGTCCCCAACGGCATGGCGTACAATTCCTACGTAATTCTGGACGAGAAGATCGCCGTCATGGACACTGTGGATCAGAAGTTCACCCAGCCCTGGTTGGATAATCTCCGCATCGCTCTTGCCGGCAGAACGCCGGATTATCTGGTGGTACAGCACATGGAGCCGGATCACTCTGCAAATATTGCAAATTTTATGGCTGCCTATCCCGACGCTAAGATAGTCTCCTCGGCAAAGGCTTTTGCCATGATGCAGCAGTTTTTCGGAACAGACTTTGCCGAACGCCGGATCCTGATTGGGGAGGGCGATACACTGTGTCTGGGAAAGCATATTCTGACCTTTGTTACCGCGCCTATGGTCCACTGGCCTGAGGTCATCGTAACATACGACAGCTTCGACAAGGTCCTGTTCTCTGCCGACGGTTTCGGTAAATTCGGTGCGCTGGATGTGCAGGAAGATTGGGCGTGTGAAGCACGTCGGTACTACATTGGTATTGTGGGTAAATATGGTGCGCAGGTGCAGGCACTTCTGAAAAAGGCTGCCGGTCTGGACATTTCCATCATTTGCCCCCTCCACGGACCGGTGCTAACGGAAAACCTTTTATATTATGTAAACCTTTATGATACCTGGTCCTCCTATCGCCCTGAGAGTGAAGGCGTCCTCATTGCTTATACCTCAGTTTACGGGCACACCAAGGAGGCTGTGGAGCTGCTGGCAAAAGAGCTGGAAGCCCGGGGCTGCCCCAAGGTTGTGGTTACAGATCTGGCCCGGGACGATATGGCTGAAGCGGTAGAAGACGCTTTCCGCTATGATCGGCTGGTACTTGCCACTACAACATATAACGCTGACATCTTCCCCTTTATGAAGGAGTTTATCCATCATCTGACCGAACGAAACTATCAGAACCGCACCGTTGCCTTCATGGAAAACGGCACCTGGGCACC
Source organism: Faecousia sp. (assembly GCA_045647705.1). Taxonomy (GTDB): domain Bacteria; phylum Bacillota; class Clostridia; order Oscillospirales; family Oscillospiraceae; genus Faecousia. The sequence goes on along the minus strand of JAZRMP010000059.1, from coordinate 51,276 downwards.
GACTGCCGCCAAAGTAATGTCCAAAATGCTGGAAGGCAGCAAGAATCTGACCTTCGCGGAAAACACTGTGAAGATCCTCTCCGCCCTCAGCGATGAAAGCCGTAGTCAGATCTGCAAGCTGGCGCAAGAGCTTTCCCAATAAGCTACACAAAACCCGAAGCACAGGAAAATCTCTGTGCTTCGGGTTTTTACTGTAGGTAATTCTATCCAATCCCTGCCTAAACAGCAAGGGTACGCCCCTGTAATACAGGCGCGTACCCCTCTTTTATTCTTCCTTTTGACAGCCACAACCACCGCAGTTTCCCGGGCAGTTCCCTCCGTCCGGGCAGCCGATACATTTTTTGCCGCTTTTTTTGGCTTTCCGAACAGACCAGCCTGCAAGTCCCAGGATACCTGCGATCACAGCGATAACAATAATATCCACAGGATTCATAGCATCACTTCTTTCCGCTAAGGGCATACTCCCTTTCCACTTTCTTATCTGCGTTGGCACACAGGTTCGTTAATACCGACGCAAACAAAATTACAAAAGCCAGACCGCCCAAAGCCGCCGCCACATTCAGCGTTGCAGGCGCGGTGATTAAGGTGCCCACTGTATAAACCAGATAGCCTACTGTATAGCCGGTAGCGAGCTGTAAAGCAATGCCGCCCCAGAACCACTTGCGGTCTCTGATTTCTGCATTCATAGCTCCCATTGCCGCAAAGCAGGGGGGTGTAAACAGGTTGAACATTAAATATGCCAGCGCTGCCACTTTGGTGATGCCAAAAATCGCAGCTACCTCTGTACCGGCACCCTCCATCAGTGCCAATTCATGGGTGTCGATCAGATTGGAGATACCATAACAGACAGCCAGCGTGCCTACAACATTTTCCTTCGCTATAAATCCGGTAACCGCAGCCGCAGCCAACTGCCATGCAGTAACACCGACCACAGGTAAGAGCACCGCTGCAATAGGATTGGCAACAGATGCCAGAATGGAGGTGTGCTCCATGCCTTCCTCCACTAGCCGGAAGCTCCAGTCAAAGGACTGCATAATATACACTACCGCATTGCAAAGCAGGATGATGGTGCCTGCCTTAACAATGTACGCCCATCCACGGCTGAGCATGGACATACAAGCCCGCTTCAGGGACGGCAGCTTATATTCGGGCAATTCCATAATAAAGAAGGACTTGCGGTTTTTGTAGCCGGCAATGTTGTTGACCAGTACAGCCCCCAACAGGATCAGCCCGATACCAACAAAGTACATCAACGTACCTACCCAGCTTGCCTCGTCAAAAAATGCCCCGGCAAACAAAGCAATCACCGGCAGCTTTGCGCCGCAAGGCATAAACGGTGCCAGCATTGCGGTGGCATTGCGCTCACGCTCATTGCGGATCGTTCGTGCTGCCATAACACCCGGAATGGCACATCCGGTTCCAATTACAAAAGGAATGACAGACTTGCCGGACAGCCCTACCTTCTTGAAAATAGGATCCAAAACCACAGTTGCCCGCGCCATATAGCCGCAGTCCTCCAGCAAGGCAATCAGGAAGTACATAACCATGACCAAAGGCAAAAATCCTACCACGGCACTGACACCGCCGATAATCCCTTCTGTCAGCAGAGCAGTGAGGAAGGGGTTTGCATTGGCACTGCCCAACAGAGCAATCACCCATTCCTTGAACATATCGATCAAGGTAACAAGACCGGGGATCGCAAAGCCGTTTTTAAATTCATAGCCCTCCGCGATCCAAGGACCTACCCAAGCCTGGGAGATCTGGAAAACCAGGAACATGACAACTGCGAAAATAGGCAGCCCCACAACCGGGTGGGTTAGTATCTCATCGATCTTGTCCTGGTAGTTTCTGTCCTTAGTGAAAACCTTGCGGGTCTCCACCTCCGCAACAATCTTGTTAACAAACTGGAATCTCTTTCGATCCGCCGCCTCTACTGCCTTCTTGTCCGTTAAGTCCACATTGGTCTGGACAAAGGGTGCCCTGTGGATCCTACCTGCCAGTCCCGTGGCAGCAGCTACCAGTTCCTTTAGACCGTCAGAGGATGTGGAAACCGTCTCCACCACCGGGCAGCCCAGCTTCATGGACAGCGCATTTACGTCGATCTCGGTATGTTTCCTCTCATTGATGTCTGCTTTGTTCAGTGCCACCACTGTAGGAACACCCAACTCCAAAAGCTGGGTAGTAAAAAACAGGCTTCGGCTCAGATTGGTAGCATCTACGATATTGATAATTACATCGGGCTTTTCGTTCTTTACATAGGTACTGGTAATGCTCTCCTCCGAGGTAAAAGGCGACATGGAGTAGGCTCCGGGCAGATCCACAGCCACCAGTTCCATCTCACCGGCATACACCTTTTTTATCAAAGCCTCTTTCTTGTCAACGGTAACGCCCGCCCAGTTGCCTACCTTTTCATTACAGCCGGTCAATGCATTGTACATGGTGGTCTTACCGCTGTTAGGATTGCCCGCAAATGCAATTCTCACGTTTCTTCCTCCTCTAATATATCTAGTTACCTACCGCTAACTAGAAGACAAAATACAGTCGGCTGGCTTTCGGAGCATTGAAATTATGCTACCACAATGGCCTCTGCCAACTGATTGTCAATATTGTATCTGCCGTCTTTGATAGACACGGTGCAGCCACCTCTGCGGCGGGAGACAACGGTAATCGGCTCACCACTGTAACAACCCAGGGAAAACAGGAATGCGTTCAGTTCCTCATCGTCTGTTTCAATTCTCTGAACGATGTACTCCTGACCCTCTTGCACCATTGTTAAATTCATATTCTTCACCCGGTTCCAATATCACTGCATCGGTTACTCTTTGCTAACCGACAAATAAAAACAATAATTAGCCTACGCTAACTTCTAAGACATAATAACACCGGCCCCCTGGTTTGTCAACTCTTTTTTGTAAAATTTTAGCAGAGATATTCCTGTTTATCGGTGTGATTGTTCCTTAGAAATCGTAAGGGCGACCAGTGGTCGCCCGTTGCGGACGTGTAATGCACGCCCCTACAAATAGGATAATCAAACGCACCGTCAAATTGAAATTTACTGTGGCAGTCCCAATGCAGCAGTTACCAAAATCCCCAGATTATCCCGGTAGATCTCCCCAAACTGGGAAAGCGGTAGAGGATTTTCCCCAACGCCCACTTCAATCGTGTAACCGGGTTTCCGAAACCTCTGAATAAACCAATCCTTATACCCGGCAAAGCTGGAATTGAACGCCACCTCCGTCAGTTCGTACCCACTGACCCGGGCAAATTCCTCACCCAACTCCCGGGCACCGGAAACCTCATACTCCTTGAACTGCCAATAGATTTCCTTCCCCTGGGAATGATATGCCAATACCAGAACCGGATCCAGAAATTCTGTGTAGCCTGCCAGTGCCTTGGTTTCTAACTGGTCCAGTGGTGATCTTCCCACATAATCCCGGGGACCGGGGGTCGTGAAACCCTGACTGAATTTTATCTCACGGGCCTGAAGCCAGCCTGCCGGGTACTGCAAATTCAAGTCCACCCCCAACAAATTTGCCTTCCACCCCTCCGGGAAGGGAATCGCCGGATAATCCTGCGCCAACCTTTGCGCCAGATCATACTGAATATCCCCCGGACCGATGGCACCGACCACCAGATCCACCCCGTCCGGATCTACCATAGGCACCATATAGATGGTGGCAGTCTGATCGATCAGTCGGGCACCTACTCCAAACACGGAGCCGTCTGTGCGGATCGCTTCCGCCAATTCCTCGGCAAATTGTAAAAGGACCAGTGCGGTGATCCATTCATTGGCATGGTGGGCAGCTGTGTACAAGACCTTCCGGGGACCCCGGCCGATTACAAGCGTCCGGATGGGTCTTTGAAACGCTGTGGCAGTCAGCAGTTCTGTGCGGATAAAGGGGTAGGTTTCTGCAAGTTCCAAGATCATCCGATTACAGCTTGCCGCAGTGATGGGTACAGACGTATCTACGATTGGCATAAAAATCGCCTCCGACTATCCTATGCGTCGAAGGCGATTTCCGTGCTTACTTATTTTGTTCCAGCCAGATCAGCAATACCGCAATATCCGCCGGGCTGACACCGGAAATACGCCCAGCCTGTCCGATAGACACCGGACGGATCTGCATCAGCTTTTCCTTGGCTTCCAGCCGCAGACCGGCAATGGCTTCATAATCCATATCCCCGGGCAGCAGACGGGCCTCCTCCTTACGGAACTGTTCCACCTGTTTCTCCTGTCGGGCAAGATAACCAGCATACTTCAGTTGGATCTGCACCTCCTGGGTAACTGCCGGCGAAAGGACAGGTCTGCCGGGATCAAAGGGGGCAATATCCTCGTAGGACACCTGGGGGCGGCGAAGAAGATCTGCCAGCCTTGCGGAATTTGCCACCGGAGCAGAGTCCCGGCTTTCCAGCATCGCATTCAACGACTCCGACCCGGGAACACCGCAGGCCTCCAGCCGTGTGATCTCCCGCCGAACCGCATTGTACTTTTCCTCAACCTCCAGCAGACGGCTCCGGGGTACAAGCCCCACCGCCGCACCAATGGCCGTCAGTCGATGGTCAGCATTATCCTGCCGGTGCAGTAGCCGGTACTCCGAACGGCTGGTCATAATCCGATAGGGTTCCTCTGTTCCCTTTGTTACCAAATCATCAATGAGCGTGCCAATATAGCTGGTATCCCGGGTAAGAATCATCGGCTCTTTTCCTTGTATCTTCAGTGCTGCGTTCACACCTGCCACCAGACCCTGGGCCGCCGCTTCCTCATAGCCGGAGGTGCCGTTGAACTGACCTGCACCGTACAGTCCGGACACAGCCTTTGTTTCCAGCGTGGGCATAAGCTGGGTGGGGTCAATGCACTCGTACTCAATGGCATACGCCGGGCGCATCATCTCTGCCTGTTCCAGACCCGGAACAGTACGCAGCATTTGAAGCTGCACATCCTCCGGCAGACTGGAGGAAAAACCCTGAATATACATTTCTTCTGTGTCCATGCCACAGGGCTCCACAAAAAGCTGATGCCGCTCCTTATCCGCAAAACGCACTATCTTTGTCTCAATACTGGGGCAATACCGGGGACCAACCCCGGAAATCGTTCCATCGTACATGGGACTGCGGTGAAGGTTCTCCCGGATAACCCGATGGGTTTCAGCATTGGTATAGGTCAGATAGCACACTGCCCGGTTTTCCACCTTATGCTCTGTACGGAAAGAAAAGGGCTCCGGGTCGTCATCCCCCGGCTGTAGTTCCATTTTGGAAAAATCAATGGACCTGCGATTTACTCTTGGCGGTGTTCCGGTTTTGAACCGACGGAGGGAAAGCCCCAGCTCCCGCAGATTGTCTGCAAGACCATGGGACGGGTGCATTCCGTCGGGTCCGGAGGGCAGCACCGACTCTCCAATTACGATCGTGCTGTCTAAAAAAGTACCGGTGGCAACAATCACCGCCTTGGCAGCATAAATCGCCCCTAATTGGGTCCTTACACCGGTAACAGTACCGTTTTCCGTGAGCACCGCAACGATCTGCGCCTGCTTTAGTTCCAGATTCTCCTGTTTTTCCAGCGTGTGTTTCATTACCTGCTGATACTTCCGCCGGTCTGCCTGCGCCCGCAGAGAGTGGACCGCAGGACCCTTGCCCCGGTTCAGCATCCGATACTGGATACATGCTTTGTCTGCTGCAAGACCCATTTCGCCGCCCAAAGCATCCAATTCCCGGACAATATGGCCTTTACCGGTGCCGCCGATCGCCGGATTACAGGGCATATTGCCTACAGCATCCATATTGATGGTAAACAGGATCGTATGCATTCCCAGCCGGGCAGAAGCCAATGCGGCTTCAATGCCGGCATGTCCTGCGCCGATAACCGCAACATCACAGCTACCTGCCTGGTAATAGGTCATACCGTCTCCTCCGATGGTTTTTTCTCCTGAGCAGGCAGGGCAAAGGGTTGGCATACCACCTCACAGCGATTGATGGGCGTGCCCATAGCGTGAAATTTCTCCTCATACCCAGTCATAATCCCCACAATGCCGTTCTCATGGAGGTTTTGGGTCAAATTGTTCACTTGCAAACCGCAGGCAGCAAATTCCTCTAAAGAAAACGCAAACAACGGCGCATTATCTGTTTTGAAGTGAATCTCCTCACCGGATTTGACAACACGGCAATACTTATCCAAAAAGCTTCTGTGTGTCAAACGGCGCTTGGCATTCTTCTTCCGGGGCCACGGGTCGGGAAAATTGATAAACAGTCGGTCAATCTCTTCCCCGGCAAAAATCTCTTCAATTTTATCCACATCCATATCAATGAAGAATACATTTTTTAATTCCATTTCCCGTGCCTTCTCCATGGCCACTACCATAGCCTCCCGGCAACGCTCCACTGCAACCATCAGCACACCGGGGTTTGCCTGTGCTGTCTCTGTGGTAAACTTACCCTTACCGCAGCCTACCTCTACCCAAAGGGCGGTAGCATCGGGTTTCAAGGAACGCCAGTTTCCCTTTAATGTGTCCGGCTGTAAAATGCGGTATTGGGTGCATTTTTCCATTCTGGGTTCCAAGTTTTTCATTTTGCGCATACGCATATCTGTTTCCTCCTGATGGGCCACGATCTTCTGGGTGCATTATAGCAGAAAGCCCTGCAACAGTCAAATTTTCCCCACAACGCACAAGCACTTCCGGAAAAGGCTCCGGAAGTGCTTGTTGTAAATTTTAATGGATGCTTATATGTTCCCGGGGGTTATCCAGAACACGCGCGCTGCTCTTACCGCTCGGTTTAATTTCTCCGGCAAGCAACAAAGACCGTTTTGTTAGTGCAGGTCCTACCATTTCATATACCAGCACACTGAACAAAATCACATTTCGGACCAATCCACCATCTGCCAATGCCGTTGCCGTCATTGCCATTCCCAACGCCACACCTGCTTGGGGCAGCAGCGTGATACCCAGATGCTTTGTTATTTGCGGCGCACACTTGCAACTGCGGCAGCTTTCGTAAGCACCGAAATATTTACCTGCCGATCTGGCTACAATATAGACAGCTCCCACGATCAAAGTTACCGGGTTAACCAACACCTGCAAATCAAGTTCTGCGCCGGAAATTACAAAAAACAGCACATTTAGGGGCACTGTCCATCTCTCCACACGGTCCATAAGCTCCTGAGAAGTATCACAGACATTGCAAAATACTGTTCCGGTCATCATACATACCAGCAGCAAAGAGAAGCCGCAATGGACCGGTCCAATGGAAAATCGCATCGTAGAAAGCCCCACGGCAAGCAGGACAAAGGCTACAGAGATTGTCATACGCTTGCTCCGAGAGTGGAAGAAAATCTCCAATCTATCCAAAAGCAGGCCTATTATGGCACCTAGCCCCAGAGACAAAACAATCTCCATAACAGGCTCTACCACAACGCCTAAGATATTCACCGCACCACTCTCCAACGCAGAGGCAACACCGAAGGATACAGAGAACAGAAACAGACCTACCGCATCATCAATGGCAACCACTAACATCAGAAGCCTTGTTAACGGACCATCTGCTTTATATTGCCGTACAACCATTAAGGTAGCTGCCGGTGCCGTCGCAGATGCAATCGCACCCAGAACCAACGCCGCAGGCAGCGACAGTACGGATGGAAACAACAAGTGCAGTCCGATCAAAAAAACATCTACAAAAATTGTCGTTACCACCGCTTGCACCACACCGATAATAATGGCTTTGACACCCATGCTCTTTAACTGATGCAGCCGAAATTCACTGCCCATAGAAAAAGCAATAAAACCCAGTGCCGTCTGTGTCAGAATCCCCATGCCTTCCAACTGCCCCAAGGACTGAAAGCCAAATCCTTTCACGCCCAAGCCCCCCAGACAAAACGGGCCTAAAAGCAAACCGGCTACCAAATACGCTGTAACCGCAGGCAAATGCAGCAGTTTTGTCAATCGGGACAACAAGAGTCCCCCAATAACCGCAACCGCTACACAAACCAATGAACTACCCAAAGCAAACCCTTCTTTTAACCGCATTGAAAAATTTTGGCTGCTATGCCGTTGCCACAGCCGTCTTTCTTCGTTTATGCCGTATCATACCACCATAGCGTTATGGTTACAAGAGAAAAAACTGCCAAAGTTTTCCAAATTAAATATAAAAAAATTATTTAAGGTGTAATGCACCGCCGTCAGACAGCACCTTTTCTCCAGGTGCCGCCCAACGGCGGTGCGTTGCTTGTTTATTGCTCCGCTTTCACGGCTTTTCTTTCTTGCTTTGTCTTGCAGAATTTTTCCAGTTGGGGAACCAGCATCAGGCAAATCAGTGCGGCTGTAAATCCACCGTTATACAGACAGAAGCCGCCGTGCATATCGGGCACAGCCGTTACCAGCAGATAGTGCAGCCCACCTGCCAAAATACCGTATCCGAAGCCGTACTTACCGGCAATGGGACTCAAACCGTTGGCGTAGCACAGACCAATGAGGATTCCCTGATTGGCGATGGTCAGGCTGTAGTTCTCCACGCCAAACTGCTTTGCAATAAAGCCAAACAGGTAGGAAGTCAGTACATAACCTGCCATAATAGGCCATACATTGCCGGGATGGCTGCCGGAATTGCAGGTACACAGCATACAGAACACAATACCGAATGTCATACCGGTCCAAACCGTAGACATCCGTGCCGTCCCGCCATCCATGAATGCCGCAAGATTGAAGTAGGCAACGATCATCAGACCGTAAACGCCCACATTCATAAGGAAGGGTGCATTGCCGTACTTGGTGGTGAAGCTGACACCCTGTCCGGGGTCCTTCATAAGATTCCAGTAATCCTTAAACTTGCAGCCCATGAGTGCCGCCACTAAAATGCAGCTGCCAAGCAGCACGATGCAGAAAATATTACAGGCGTAGAAAAAATCCCTAGTAGATGTATAATTTGTCAGAGAACTGACATCGCCAATCTTCATGCCCAGCATCACATTATACAGCACCACCCGCAGAAAAAAAGCGGTAAATCCAATGGGCACAGCAGCTGAATAATGGTTGTACCCCTTGTGGATATTGGGTGCGTGGCTCAGACCTGCGGGCAGGAAGAAGCCAATAATCAGACCCACAACCAATGCAAGGGCAGCACCCAGAAGATTGAAGCCCAGATACGGTGCCTCCGCGCCGGTGCCGGGATAGCGGAACAGCAGCTCGGAAATCAAAGGTGCAATACCGGTAGAGAACATCATGGCATTCACTTGACTGCCCAGTGCTTCCTTTTTGATCAGGCAGAACAGGCATACGCCCAGGATCGTCGGGATCATATTCAGAGGATTGATGCCCCATGCACCAAAACCTACCGTGAGCAGAAATCCCAGTGTGGTGGCATTGACTGCCTTGGCACCGGGCAGAAAACACAGCGCGGTACAAAACAGTCCCACCAGACCCATATTCAAAAAGGTAGCCGCAAAGCCGCCTATATAGAAATAGTTTGTGGTAACTTTACAGGGCATCAGAAGGATATTGGTAAACCCCTTCAGCATCATGGCTCTGTCGGGCATAATCACCGCCGCCACGATAAAGCACAGGGACACAAAGACAAAAAACAGCTTCAAGAAGCAGCTTTCACTAAGATCGTTTAATTTTTTCATGGTACACCTCAAATAATGAAGTTTTTAAATTCTGATTCGTCGGGCAGTTTACTGCTTGTCATTCCGAGCGGACCCTGAGCGAAGCCGAAGGGGTAGTCGAGGAATCGTAATCCCTTGTAGGGGAACGGATTTCTCCATTCGCCTGCGGCTCAGTCGAAATGACATAGTGTGGTACAAACTGCCCGATAAACAGGAATTTGTTGGACAAAAAGGGCGATTCGACCCTATAGGATCGAATCGCCCAGACGGTCGGCATTTACAATCTGTACTCCCTTGCGGTGCTCCGCAATTCCGTCAGTTATACAGATCAATTATAAAATCTCAAAATCAGACCTTCTCGGCAGCCTCGACCACGTGCTTCATGAGCACAGAGGTGGTAACTGCGCCAACACCGCCGGGAACCGGGGTGATGGCTTCAACGATGGGCTCAACCTCGTCAAACACAGCGTCGCCGGACATGCCGCCAACACCCTTAGAGGTAACCTTCTCAGCATCCCAGTTCATAGACACATCGATAACCACCTGACCGGGACGGACATAGTCCTTGGTCAGACTCTTCAGCACGCCGGCTGCGGAGATGATAATGTCAGCCTCCCGGCAGACAGCAGCAGTGTCCATGGTCTTCGTATGGCAGATGGTAACGGTAGCGTTCTTAGCCATCAACATCATAGCGGCAGGCTTGCCAACCACCAGGCTGCGGCCAATGACTACCGCCTTCTTGCCCTTGCAGTCAATGCCGTAGTGATCCAAAATCTCCATGCAGGCGGAGGGGGTGCAGGGGGCATAGCCCAGATCCTGGCCCTCGAAAACACCGGCGTTGGACATGTGGGTCATAGAGTCTACATCCTTCTTGGGGTCCAGACGATTGCAGATCTCGTCCTGGTCTGCCTTCAAGTGCTTGGGCAGGGGACGGAACATCAGAACGCCGTGGATGGAAGCATCGGCATTGACCTGGTCAACTACAGCCAGCACTTCTTCCTTCGTAGCGGTTTCGGGCAAAACAAAATTCTTAACGGCAACGCCCACTTCCTCAGCACGCTTGGTAGCACCCTTCTCATAAGACAGGTCAGAAGGATTCTCGCCCAGACGGATAATGCCCAGGGTGGGAACAACACCCTTTGCCTGCAGCGCAGCAGTACGCTCCTTCAGCGCTGCGACCAGTGCTTCGTTAACTTCTTTGCCTAACAGTCTCTTTGCCATAATAATTCTCCTTCTAAATGATAAGTATGAAAGCCTCCCTTGTGTAAAGGGGCCTTATTTGCTTTTATACACCAAAGCCAGCCTTGACGGAGTTAAAGATCTCGTCAGCCATGGCACAGTACTTGTCCATCATGCCCAGAGCCTTGGCGTTCATCTCCTCGGCAACCTGGCGATTCTTCAGCGTCTTGGTGTTAATAAACACATTCAGAGAAGCTGCTTGCAAGGCTGCCTTACAGCAAACAGCACCACAGCCTGCATCGGAAACAGCCAGCCGGCTGCCCTTAGCGGCAAACACAGAAATGTACTCGATGGCCCGGCAGCTCAGCTCCATGATCTTCATGGGTGTGGAGCAGGCGATGATAGTGGCCTCCTCCATGACAGCGTCCCGGTTGGGATCATCCTTGGGAATGCCGTAGGCCTTAGCCAGAGGCAGGAAGTTGACCTCATCAGCCTCTACCTGGTCCAGAAGTTCCTTCTGCAAAGCATCGCACTTTGCCTTTAAATCGATGATCTCAGCCTCTACATCGGCGTACTTCTTTTTACCCACAGTCAGAGAACCGACCATGTTGCCCAGAGCTGTGCCGATAGCGCCTACCAGGGCTGCTGCACCGCCGCCGCCGGGGGCGGGAGCATCGGAAGCCAGTACCTCCACAAACTTGCGGCAGGTTTCCATTGTCATATCCATAAATAAATTTCTCCTTTGTCGAAATTTCAATTGACACTTGACAATTGATAATTGACAATTCAGATATTTGATCGCATAACTGTCAACTTTCAACTGTCAACTGTCAACTTTCTAAATGCTCCAAAAGCAGAGGCGGAAATCCGCCTCTGCTTATTGAAAAATCGTGGATTAGAACAGGCCGCTAACCTTGCCGGTTTCGACGTCAACGTCAACACGACGGTATGCAGGATCTGCCGCAGTACCGGGCATCATGGAGATGGTACCGGCCATGGGGCACAGGAACTTAGCGCCGCCGTACTCCAGAATATCACGGATGGTCAGCTTCCAGCCGGTGGGCACACCCTTCTTGGTGGGATCATCGGACAGGGACAGGTGGGTCTTAACCATCATGGTGCAGTAGTCAGCGTACTTGGGATCCTTCTCAAAACGCTCAGCCTTCTCAACAGCCAGAGGCAGCCAGGTAACACCGTCAGCGCCGTAAACTTCCTTAGCGATACGCTCAACACGCTCACGCAGGGGCATATCCAGGTCGTACAGGAACTTAACCTCCACGGGATCCTCACAGGCCTCAACAACAACGCGGGCCAGCTCAGCAGCACCTTCGCCGCCGTATCTCCAGTGGTTGGACTCAGCGCAACGAACACCGCGCTCAGCACACAGCTTCTTCAGCAGGGCGATTTCCGCATCGGTATCGGTGTAGAAACGGTTAATGCAGACTACGGGGTTGATGCCGGACTTCTTGATGGTGTTCACATGGTGGAACAGGTTGCAAGTACCCTTCTCCAGCAGCTCCAGGTTCTCCTCCTTGTACTCCTTGGGCAGGGGTGCGCCGGGAGTAACCTTGGGACCGCCGCCGTGCATCTTCAAGGAACGGACGGTAGCGACCAGAACGGAAACGTTGGGAGTCAGGCCGGACAGACGGGTCTTAACGTTCCAGAACTTTTCGAAGCCGATGTCAGCTGCGAAGCCGGACTCGGTAACATGGTAGTCGAACAGCTTCAGAGCCAGACGGTCAGCGATAACGGAGGACTGGCCGATAGCAATGTTAGCAAAGGGACCGGCGTGGATCAGAACGGGGTGAGGCTCGACGGAGTAGGACATGGTGGGGTTGATGGCGTTACGCATCCAAGCGGTCATAGCACCGGCAACATCCAAGTCCTCACAGGTAACAGGCGCACCGGTCTTGGAGTAAGCAACAACGATCTTGCCGATACGCTCACGCAGATCCTTCAGGTCCTTGGCAACAGCCAGGATAGCCATCAGCTCGGAACCAACAGCGATGCCGAACTTGGACTCCATCATGAAGCCATCCAGACGACCACCGATACCAATGATGATGTTACGCAGGGACTGTGCGCAGAAGTCGATGATCCAACCCATCTCCACACGCTTGGGGTCGATGTCCAGACGCTTCAGACCCTTCTTAGCCAGCCACTCGTCTGTGTTGTTGCGCTCGTGCTGCATACGGGCAGTCAGGGCAACCATAGCCAGGTTGTGGGCGTTCATAATGTCGTTGATGTCGCCGGTCAGACCCAGAGAGAACTCGGTCATAGGCATCAGCAGAGCGTTACCGCCGCCGGCAGCAGTACCCTTAACGTTCATGGTGGGGCCGCCGGAAGGCTGCCGCAGAGCACCGCCGGCTTTCTTACCGATGTAGCCCAGACCCTCGATCAGGCCCAGGGAAACGGTGGACTTACCTTCACCAAAGGGAGTGGGAGTAACAGCAGTAACCTCGATGAATTTGCCATCAGGCTTGTCTGCCAGACGCTTCATAACCTTGATGAAGTCGATCTTGGGGGTCTTGCCGTAGGGAATTATTTCCTCTTCCAGCAGACCCAGCTTCTCGCGGAAGTAGTCCACAGAGGGCAGAGTCTTTTCTGCTTCCTCTGCGATCTGCCAGTCAGCGAACATGGTGGGGTCCAGCTTTACCAGGCCCTTCTCGTCCACATACTTGCCATTTTCGTCAAAAACGATTGCCATAGTGTGTTTCCTCCTTAATGTTTGGTGCCTTCCTGCACATTATTAATGTATTTATTCCTCGACAACGGCTGCATCCCGGATAAGACGCATTACCTTGCCGGTAAGGACACTGTTAATAACCATCTGCTCCAGAGCCGCATCGTACTGCTCCTTTAGCTCGTCCATAGTGATATTGTTATGGCGGCAAATCACAGCCAAGGCTTTACCGATTTCCTCTTCGCTTGCCTCCAGCCCCTCGATCATCACGATCTCGTCGATGGCCGCACGACAGCGTAGGGCTGCTTCCGCTGTAGGTTTCACATCCTCCCGAAGCTTCTCCTCGGTGGTGTTCATAAACTGGCAGTACATTTCCAGATTCAGTCCCTGCTGTGCCAACTGCGCGCGGAGGTTGTTCATCTGATCCTCCACGGCATCTTCCAGCATTTTCTCGCTGATCTTCAGCTCCAGGGTCTTAGCGGCTTCATTCAGCAGTTGATCCTGTAGATCCATCTCGCCCCGCTCGTCGGTGTACTCCTGCAAGCTCTGCTGCATCTTCTGCTGCATTTCTGCAAGGGTATCACACTTGCCTACTTCCTTAGCAAAGGTATCGTCCAGTTCATATTCGGTTTTTACCCGAATTTCCTTGATTTTGCACTCAAATCTTGCTTCCTTGCCAGCCAGGTCTTCCGAATGGTACTGCTCCGGGAAGGTAACTTTCACAGTAACCTCCTCGCCAGGGACTTTATCCAGCAGTTGCTCTTCAAAGCCGGGAATAAACATTCCACTGCCCAGAACCAGGGTCTGATTTTCCGCAGTGCCGCCGGCAAACTGCTCGTCGCCGCAAAAACCCGCATAATCCAGAACGATCTCATCGCCGTCTTCTGTGGGGCGGTCGGTAACAACCGCAATCCGGGGATTTTGCTGGCGCAAACGCTCCATATTCCGGTTTACCTCTTCTTCGGTAACAATGTGCCGACTGTAGGAAGCCCGCAAACCTTTGTAGGTAAAACTCATAAAAATTGCTCCTTCGCGTGATTGTCTCTCGGCCCTCATTTTACCACAGTCTGCCAAAACTTTCAAGCACGAATGCATTATATAAAAAGTTCTTGCAAAAACCAATATAGTTATGGTATTTTATTTATAGTTTCTATCTATGGATTGGAGTAATCCCATGAACTACAATTACTTGCGCTATTTTTCTGTGCTAGCACAGGTAGAGCACTATACTCTGGCTGCCGCCCGGCTAGGCATCTCCCAACCCTCCCTAAGCAGTGCCATTCATAATCTGGAAGATGAACTGGGTGGCGTTAAGTTGTTTGAAAAGGTGGGCAGAAATATTCGTCTGACGGAAGAAGGGCGGTATTATCGGGAGCAGGTGGATGCAGCTCTGCGGCAACTGCATACTGCCTCCCAAACCCTTCATGACAGCAAGGTAAGTGCCCCTGTGGTCATCCGGCTGGGTGTTGTTTCCGGCGCATTGGACAACCTGGTTGCACAGGAAATCACCAACTGCACCAGACAAAACGCCCGGATCCGCTTTCAGTTGACGGAAAGTTCTGCGGACGGACTTATGGACATGGTGCGGCAGGAACAGTTGGACATGGCCTTGGTGGACACCACGAACCGGGACCGAAGCCTGCATTTCCGCAAGTTATGTCAGCAAAATTTCTATGTGGCATTGCCTTTAGACCACCCATACGCATCCAGAGAAAGTCTGATGTATCAGGATTTGCAGGGGCAGCCCCAGGTGGCTTTTCACTATGACATAAACAACTCCTTTGAGCAGTGGGCTTCCGGCGGGAAAAACAAAGCTGTCTGCGCTGTCAACACGGCGCAAGCGGCGTTGAGCATGGTCGGCTCCGGATTTGGTTTCTGTTTTCTGCCGGAAAGCTGTGTGCAAAGCCGGGACAATGTAACTTTCGTGCCACTACAGAACTGGCATCAGGCGCTTTACATGTGCATTTTATATGACAAGTGGCTGGAGCCTCCGGTTTGGGGATTTTGCGAACGGCTTGTAAACGTCTTTCGCAGTCAGCCTACTTTGGAGAACAACCATTGGTCTACAGACATATAAAAACTCCCCATGGGCATGCGTCCATGGGGAGCTTCTCTTATTCTGTCAATCGGTACAGGCGCTTGGCGTTGTCCATGGTAACCGCATGGACCTCCTCCACGCTGATACCCCGAAGCTCAGCAAGCTTTTCTGCCATACGGAACAGATAGCCGGGATCATTCCGTTTGCCCCGGAACGGTTCCGGTGCCATAAAGGGACAATCCGTCTCCAGCACGATCCGTTCCAATGGGATCTGTTGCGCCGTTTCCACCGCCTTGCGGGCATTCTTGAAAGTGAGTACACCGGTAAAGCCAATATACCATCCCATATTTACCAACTGCCGGGCCATCTCTGCGGAGCCGGAATAGCAGTGGAACACGCCGGTAACATCCTTAAACTCCTTCACTACCCGCATACCGTCATCATGGGCATTGCGCTCATGGACAATTACCGGCAGTTTTACCTCCCGCGCCAATTCCATCTGCATCCGAAATGCTTGTAGTTGGATCTGCCGGGGGATCGTCTCATAGTAGTAATCTGCACCAATCTCGCCAATAGCTTTCACCTTGGGATGCCGTGCCATCTGCCGGTACTGCTCCAAAACATCGTCATCTACCTCGTCGGCAGAATCCGGGTGAGAACCTATGGAAGCATACACAAAAGGGTATTTCTCCGCCATGGCAATACAATCTCTGGAGGATTCCAGACAGCAGCCTACATTCATTACATATTCTACGCCCTTTTCCTTCAGTCCCATCAGGACTGCTTCCCGGTCCTCATCAAAGGCAGGGTCATTCAAATGGGCATGGGTATCAAATAACATGCTTTTTCTCCTATTCTTCTATCACTGCCAGCAGGCAGCCTTCTGTTTCACGCACCCTGGGATCATCCGGTTCAAAGTCTGTCCGGTAAAGGTAACTGCCCCAACCCCTGCCGGTAGCTTTGGCGTAAGCTTCCTTCAATACCCAAAATCGCAAAAGGGTCAACCGTTTGTCCCCGGCAGCGTCAAACCGCGCTTTCTCCCTTGGAGATAGGATCTTATCTGCAAGATACAGATTGATCTTCCTGTCCAGTGCCTCCGCGTCAATCCCTACAGTTTTTTCGGACAACGCGCAAAAGACCCGCCCTTTGGTGTGGGATATGGAAAAATACCAGGCACTGTCCGGAAAATAAGGTTTACCCCAGTCTGTTACGCAAATATCGGGCATTGCTTCGCCCGTCAATTCCCGGTACATATCCCTTAAAAGCCCACGGCCGGCATCGTGCCCGGACATACCCTCCAGTTTTCTGGAACAGATCCGCATTTTCTCCCCCCTGTAAATGGCAGTATGCCCTATAATATCGTAGGGGCGTGCATTGCACGTCCGCAACGGACGACCAATGGTCGCCCCTACAAATAGGATAATCAAACGCACCGACAAATCGGAATTTGCTTTTTTACAGTATATCCCCAATTTGCCGGGCTGTCAAATGGTCTACCGGAGCTTTTGCACACATATCCTCTAAAGAGGTGATGGACATGGCTTCGGAAAATTTACAGCTACCCCACAAACTAACCCTTAATGAGCGAAAAAACCTTACCATGACCGGCGTTACAGAGGTAGTTAGCTTTGATGAAACCGCCGTTGTGCTTCGGACTTCTCTGGGAACGCTTGAAGTGTTGGGTCGTGAACTACAGCTAAAGACCTTATCCCTTGACGGCGGACAAGTGTGTGTGGACGGACATATTTGCTCGCTGATTTATGAAGAACCCCGCAGCAGCAACGGATTCTGGGGGCGTTTTGTGAAATGAACACCCCTGTGCTGGTAGTACAGCGCTTTGCTGCTGCGCTGATGATAGGGGCAGCCCTGGGGCTTTACTACGGCTTTTTGCGTCCCCTGCGCCCTCGGCATACCACCCTTTCTGACCTGCTGTTTGTACCTGTTATGCTGTGGGCATGGGTATTTCTCAGCTTTGGCGTGTGTCAGGGGGATCTGCGATTGGGTTACTCTGCCGGTCTGTTCTTTGGCGGTTTGATTTGGGAACTGACGATCGGCAGGCTTTTGCGGCCCTTTTTTTCCGGCCTCTGGCATTTATTGGCTGTCGTTTTTGGCTTTTTTCTCACACCTTTAAAAAAATTTTTCAAAAAATCTGTAAAATCTGCAAAATTTCTCTTGGCAACAGCAAAAAAAGCGGGTACAATAAAGTGTAATAAAAAAGATGGAGGTACCCGTTATGGCAGCAGGACACAATCCCTTGCGTCGGATTCGACTGGTGTATCGGCGCAGCTCCACACTTCTCAAATGCGTAGTGCTGGCAGCAATCGTGCTGTGTTCAGCAGTCCTGCTGACCCTGCGCTTCGCCATTCTGGACACCAAGGAAAAAGCAAACGATCGACGCAACGAAGCGGCCGCTTTGGAAAAGGAAAACAACGCTCTGGAAAAGTCCATTTCCGAATTGGGCACCGTGCAGAGCGTAACCGATCTGGCAGGCAAACTGCTGGGACTGGTGGATCCGGTTACGGTAATTTTTCTGCCTGAGCAGTGATTTGGAGGAAATAAAGCAAATATGGAGTTAACCGTTGGAGCAATCTTAGAAGGAAAAGTCAAATCAATCACCAACTACGGCGCATTTGTCAGTCTGCCCGAAAACAAGACCGGCCTGGTACATATCTCCGAGGTAGCAAACACCTTTGTCAGCGACATTCATCAGCATTTGACAGAAGGTCAGGAGGTAAAAGTCATGGTCATCAGTGCCGATGGCCCAAAGATCAATCTTTCCATTAAGCGGCTGGAACCGAAGCCCCAGCGTGAGGCCGGTGCCCCCGCAGGAAAATTCCCGCCCCGCCGGGAAGGCACCCCTAACCGCGCCCCCCGCTCCGCGCCCACTCCGCCCCCTGCTCCCAAAACTGCCGACCAAATTTTTGAGGAAAAATTGAAAGCATTTATGTCTGAATCCGACAGCAAAATTTCCTCCCTGCGGCAGTATTCTGACCACCGGACAAAGAGCCGCAGAAGATAAAACCAAAGCTGCCGAGGGTATAATAAGAGGAACGTTATGTCAACTGTAGTGATTACCGGCGGCTCCCGTGGAATTGGTGCAGCCGCCGTACGCCAATTTACCACCCGGTCTGACCGGGTGTTTTTCCTGTACGAAAAAGAGCATGCCGCCGCAGAAGCCGTTGCCCGGGAAACCGGTGCCACACCCATCTGCTGCGATGTGGCAGATGGAGCCGCTGTAAAGGCTGCCTTTGCCCAGATCCCGGAGGTGGATGTGTTGATCTGCAACGCAGGCATCTGTGATTACGGACTTATGAGCCAGCTACCGGAGGATCGATGGAACCGACTGTTTGACGTCAATGTGAAAGGTATTTACCACTGTGTGAACGCCGCAACGCCGTATTTTTTAAAAAACCACCGTGGCTGTATTATCACTGTCAGTTCCATGTGGGGACAGGTAGGTGCTTCCTGCGAAGCTGCCTACTCTGCTACAAAAGGTGCCGTCATTGCCTTGACCAAGGCTCTGGCACAGGAATTGGGACCCTGCGGTGTGCGGGTAAACTGCGTTTCTCCCGGTGTGATCCAAACAGATATGTGTAAAGATGTTTCCCCGGAAACCATGGCTGCCTTGGCGCAGGAAACGCCTATAGGCAAAAACGGTAATGCCGAGGATGTGGCAAAGGCGATGGTCTACCTTGCTGATGCCGATTTTGTAACCGGTCAGGTGATTCCTGTCAACGGTGGATTCGTACTGTAAGGAGGATTATTATGAAAATCGCAATTGGCTGCGACCATGGCGCACTGGATTTAAAAAACACCATAGCCGCACATCTGACCCAGCAAGGTCATCAGGTGGTGGATTTCGGGACCCATACGCTGGATAGCTGCGACTATCCGGACATCGCTGCACCTACCGCCAAAGCTGTGGCATCGGGAGAATGTGAAAAAGGTATTGTGTTATGTACCACCGGCATTGGGATGTCCATTTCCTGCAATAAAATTAAAGGTATTCGTTGCGCGCTGCTTTCCGATGTAGTCTCTGCACGGATGACCCGGGAGCATAACGACACCAACATGATGGCTTTGGGAGCCAGTGTGATTGACACCGGTTTGGCACTGGAAATCACAGACACATGGCTGAACACAGAATTCTCCAACGGTGAGCGCCATCTGCGGCGCATCCGCAAAGTAGTGGCTTTGGAAGATTGACAAAAAGGTCTGCTGTGAACAAGATCACAGCAGACCTTTTTTATTTAGATTCTTCAATAAGTTCTGCCATGGTGTACATACCGGGTCCCTTGTCCACCATAAACCTTGCGGCATCCACCGCCCCCTCTGCCAGCATTGCCCGGCTGCCAGCCTCATGGCGCAGGGTCAAAGTCTGGTTTCCTGTGCAGATATGCACCTCGTGGACTCCCACCACATTCCCCATTCGCAAAGAAGAGACTCCCACCTCATTCTTCTGCCGCCTGGCCTCACCGGCCCTGCCGCAATGCTCCGTCAGCTCCGGACGGGCGGCCTTTACCGCCTCAAAAAGCATTTTCGCTGTCCCACTAGGTGCATCCACCTTTCGGTTGTGATGTACCTCAACAATCTCAATATCCCCATCGGGGAACATAGCTACCGCCTGCCCCGCAAGTTTACATAAAACCGCAATACCCAGGCTCATATTGCCACTGAAAAACACCGGGAGCTTCTCTGCCGCAGCATAGATCTGTTCCTTTTCTTCCTGGGTGTGCCCGGTAGTGCCAATCACTGCGGCACAGCCTAATTCCCGGGCGTATGACAATACATCAGAAACCGCGCTGTGGTGGGAAAAATCAATAATTACATCCGCCTCTACAGGTCCCAGTTCCTTAAATGTTTTGGGCACACCGTTTTCCCCATCCAGACTGACACGGCCAACCACATCATCGGCCAGAATCTGGCAAATCAGCTTTCCCATAGCACCGTTGGCACCGCACACGATGGCTTTCATAAGATCATCCTCCGTTTCTCTATCTGCTGTTCAGTGTATCACAGGTTCCCCAAAAAGGAAACCCCAAATTCCTTTTCAACGCTCCTTTTTGATTATTCCACAGAGTCAAACTGGGACTGATACAACTTACTGTAAAAACCGTTTTGAGCCATCAGACTTTTGTGCGTGCCCTGCTCCACCACTTTTCCACCATCCAATACCAGAATGTTGTCTGCCGAACGGATGGTTGACAGTCGGTGCGCGATCACGAAACAGGTCTTATCCTGCATCAGCGTCCGCATAGCGGATTGAATCCTCTGCTCTGTCCGGGTATCCACGTTGGAGGTAGCTTCATCCAGTATCAGCATGTGGGCATCCAGAAGCATAGCCCTTGCAATAGTCAAAAGCTGTTTCTGCCCCTTGGAGATAGACGTGCCGTTATCAGACAGCACCGTATGATATCCCTGGGGAAGGCGAGAGATGTAGCCGTGAATATGGGCAGCCTTTGCCGCCGCCACCACTTCCTCCATTGTGGCATTCTCTTTACCGTAGGCAATATTTTCAAAGATTGTGCCGTGAAACAGCCAGGTATCCTGCAACACCATGGAATAGGCTCTCCGCAAAGAGTCTCTTGTAACCTTGCGAATATCATGCCCATCCACATAGATCGTACCGCTATCCACATCATAGAACCGCATCAGCAGATTGATAATGGTGGTCTTGCCCGCACCTGTGGGACCGACGATAGCAGTAAGACTACCGGGCTTTGCATGAAGATTTAATTGGTGGATGATTGGTGTTCCGGGAATATAGGAAAAGTCCACACACTCCAGCCGCACATCCCCCTGTACATAGGTCAGCTCAGCCGCATCCGCGTCATCCTCCGGCTCCGGCTCGGCATCGATCAGACGGAAAACCCGCTCTGCCGCCGAAAAAGCACTTTGTAATTCTGACAGAATATTGGCTACCTCATTGATTGGTCCGGAAAATCGGCGGGAGTACATAACAAAGCTGTTTAGATCTCCCAGCTTCACCTTGCCGCCAAGAAACAAAATCGCCCCAAAGGTACTGATCAGTGCCACAGAAATGTTGTTGATAAACATGACTGTAGGGCCGGAAACCGTACCAAAGGCCTCTGCCTTGGAATAAGCATCTACTGCCTCCTGGTTTTTCTCATTGAAACGCTCCTGCACCGCCTGCTCCTGTCCGTATGCATGGATTGTTTTCTGTCCGGAGAGCATCTCCTCCACAAAGCCATTCAACGCGCCCAGTTTTGCAGAACGCTGACGGAACAGTGGCCTTACTTTGGAAGTTACCCAACGGGTAAACAGAAAAGTAAGGGGCACTGTAACCAGGAATATCGCCACAAGCTGGGGGGCAATGGTCAGCATCATGGCAAAGGCAACCAAAACTGTGATGCAGGAGTTGACAATCTGTAAAAGATCATTGGAAAGGCTTTGGTTTACAGTATCAATGTCATAGGTAACTACAGAAATAATATCACCGGTCTGGTATTTATCAAAAAAGCCCACCGGGAGTCTGGTTAGGTTTTCAAACACATCCTGGCGCATCTGCCGGGAAACCGTCCGGGACAGCTTGAGCATTACCACATGCAGCACATAGCTTAGAGCAGAAGATACAACATAACACAGGAGCATTAACGCCGCACATCGAAATACAACAGCAAAGTCTACTTTGCCTGCCCCTAAATCGATGGCATTGATCGCCTGACCGGACAGTTTGGGACTGATTAGTAGGATCACATTTCCGCTTAT
Source organism: Faecousia sp. (assembly GCA_045647705.1). Classification (GTDB taxonomy): domain Bacteria; phylum Bacillota; class Clostridia; order Oscillospirales; family Oscillospiraceae; genus Faecousia. The sequence goes on along the minus strand of JAZRMP010000059.1, from coordinate 29,055 downwards.
AGCAAGAATCAGTGCCAAGACTACAAGGAATCGGTTTTTGCCGATATACCTCCACAGCCGCAGAAGCATCTTGCCCATGTCTGCTTTCTTATACGCCTGCTGCCTGCGGGCTCCGTTCATTTCTCCACGACGTATACGGGCGTTGGGTCCGCCGCCCATCATCACTGGACCTGCCATTAGGACACCTCCTTTCCCTCACCCATCTGGGTTTGGGCAATGCTGCAATATTCCTCGCAAGTGTCCATAAGCTCTGTATGCTTTCCAGCTCCGATGACACATCCGTCAGACAGCACCAGAATTTGATCTGCGTGTTGCAGGGAGCTGATTCTCTGAGTTACCAGCACCGTGGTGGTATTGCGGAAGTTCTCCCGCAGTGCCTTACGCAGATTGGAATCCGTCTGATAGTCCAGCGCAGAAGATGCATCGTCCAGCACCAAAATTTCCGGATTTGCAGCCAATGCACGGGCGATCAACAGTCGTTGCTTCTGTCCACCGGACAGATTGTTGCCACGGACTACCACTTCCGCATCCATCCCGCCCTCCTTTTGGGTGATAAATTCTGCCTGGGCGCACTGGGCGGCATTTTCCACCGCTTCCTCGGATAAATCCCGAAAGAAACGGATATTGTGTCCAATGGTGCCCTCAGTAACAAAATCGTTTTGGAATACCATCCCGAACTTGCTCCGCAGTTGGGGATAGGGAATGGTGCGAATATCTCTGCCGTCAATCAGTACCTGTCCCTCGTCCGCATCATACAACCGCATTAACAGATTCAAAATCGTACTCTTTCCACTGCCGGTACCCCCAAGGATCCCCAAGGTCTGCCCCCGCTCCAAACGGAAGCTGAGCCCATCAATGTTTTTGCCCACACCGGTATAGGAAAAATGCACATTCCGAAATTCTATGTGTGCCGCATTTTCCTCCGGCTTCTGCTCCGGCAGCACCTCCATATCCTCCGGAAGTTCCAGAACCGAGGAGATTCGCTTGGCACTGGCTTCACCCCGAGACCACATAATAAAAATACGGGTAATTCCGGACATAGCCGTGAGAATCATAGTGAAATACTGCAGTGCCGCCATAATGACACCTGCCTTAATATCCCCGGAATTAACCCGATAGGCACCAACGACTACTACCAGCGTCAGACCGACACGCAGAACTGTAGAGGTTACAGGTCCGGTGATACCCGTAACCATACCGGCTTTCTGGGAAACATCAGACAGTTCCCTGTTAACACCGTCAAACCGGACCTTTTCATATTCTGTTTTGCTTAGTGCTTTGACCACACGGATACCGGTTATGTTCTCCTGCATCACCCGCACCACCCGGTCCAACACGGTCTGCTGTTGGGTAAACATAGGCAGACTTTTCTTGGAAACTATATATACTACCGCCGAGATCACCGGCAGCAGAAAAATCAAAATCAGGGCAAGTTTGGCATCCATGCGAATCAGCATTACCAAGCCACCAATAAGCAAAATCGGTGCCCGGATGCCCAGCCTCTGGACCCGGGTGAGCATATTGTTCACATGGTATGTATCGCTGGTCAACCGGGATTCGGCAGAGGGGATGGACAGTTCATCCATCTGCCGGGCAGACAGCCTCTGCAATTTGGCAAATAAATCATGGCGCACTTTCCGGGTAATTCTGCCAGAGGTAAAAGCACTGTTGGCATTGGCTGTGAAATTCAGCACCAAGCACAAAACCGCGCACAGAATCATCAACCCGCCATATAAGTAGATTTCATTGACCAGCCCAAGGGGTGCTTTCTCATCCAGCACCGTCTCCATTAGGGTTGGGATCCACAGCTCCGCATAAGCAGCACAAAACTTTAGCACCAATGTCAGCAGGACAAAGCCCAATTCCGGTCGAATGTATTTAAGAAGTCCTTTCATTTCGTTCCTCCCACTCTACCCAGGTACAAACCTTGGCCAACAGCGACAAAAACTGTTCCTTTTCTCCGTCGTGCAAGTTCTTCAGCACGTCATTCTCCCACTCTTGCATAGCCTCCAGCAAGCCGGGAAGCAATTCCAGCGTCCTGTCCGTAGGATACAAGCATAGCACCCGCTTGTCCCCGGCAGCAGCTTCTCGCTGTAAAAACCCGCCGTCTTCCAGCACTGTTGCCTGCCGCGCCACATTGCTTTTATCAATGCCCAACTGCTGGGAGAGCCTGTCCTGAGAGACTCCGGGATGCTGGCATACTTCAATCAAATACCTGGCGTGCATGCTTTTTAAGCCAAACACATCCATGTACCGATTCCGACGGCGGCGAAAAAACCGGGAGATCACCGCAATATCCTTGCTGAACTGCAAAGACATCTCCTCCTTTCGTTGCAAATGCAACTGTTGCGTTTGCAACGATTTTAACACATAACAATCTTGCAGTAAAGCATAATTTCATATCAAAAACACAAACTAAAGAAAAAAACAAGGAGGAGAACCATGAAAGAGGATGAAAAAAAGCAGCCCACGACCTGGGAGATCGCAGACCCCAAGCCACCGGTGATCCATTCCGGCCACATGGAAAACCGGCGCAGCCATTAACAAATTACCTTTTCTCTGTAAGTTTTATGTTGGTTTTCATTCCAGTATAAATTAAAACAACCCTACTGAATGTCTATAAATATAAAAAGCACGCAGTCTTTTGACTGCGTGCTTTTTATCAAATCTCTTTGTACATGGAGCCGGCATCGTCCTTACGGACATTATCCGCCACCTGAACGACCTCAACCGCTACAGTTCTAGTGCCCATAGCGATCTCGATCCGATCGCCGACCTTGACCTCGTAGCTGGCCTTGACCACACGGCCATTGACACTGATACGACCATTGTCGCAGGCTTCATTGGCTACCGTCCGACGCTTAATCAAACGGGATACCTTCAGATACTTGTCAAGTCGCATAGGGAGGCTACCTTACTTCGCCACAGCGTCCTTCAGAGCCTTAGCAGCCTTGAAAGCGGGCAGGCGGGTAGCGGGGATCTGGATGGTCTCCTTGGTGCGGGGGTTGCGGCCGACGCGAGCTTCACGAGCCTTGACCTCGAAGCCACCGAAGCCGGAAACCTGAACCTTGTCGCCCTTGACCAGGCTGGCGGTGATGGTCTCAAAAGTGGCATTGATGACGCGCTCTGCATCCTTCTTGGTAAGGCCGGTCTTCTCGGCAACTGCTGCAATGAGTTCAGTCTTGTTCATAAATTATCGTCCTCTTTCCATTATATTATTACATGGGATTTCATCGTATCATATATACATAAAAAATGCAAGTATTTTTGTCAGAATTCGTTAAATTTTACAAGTAATTCTGAAATAATTCCAATAAAACGACAGTTTTCGTGTTATAATTTCAGCAACTTGGCAATTTTTTCTCCCTTGGGAAGCAGTTGACAATCCTCGGCTGTGATGGCCTTGCATTTTATCACGGCAACACCGTACACTGCCACGCCAACCAAGATGGGTACGCCACAAAGAAGCACGCGGCTTCCCTCTGCTCCCAGCACCTGTGTCAGACCCCAGTAGGTTCCGTAGACCGACACTCCCATAATCGCTGCCGGAAGCAATGCCCGCAGTAAATTGGAGACTAGGGCGGGCTTTTGGGGTACTACCTTCCCGATGGCCGCCAGATTCATCACCGAAATGGCAGTGTAGCCCAGAACAGAACCAATTGGCGCACCTAAAATACCAATGGCGGGATTGCCTACCAGAATATATACCACTGCCAGCTTCACTACCCCGGCAAGAAGCATATTGACTACCGGGATATGGGCATAACCGTGGGCCTGCATTAAGGAATTGGTATACTGGATAATGGCATACAAAAACACACAAGAACCCAGCACCGCCATCAGCTTCGCTGCCAAATCCAGTTTTTCTCCACTGTAATCCCCCAGAAGTGCCATGATTGGCCTTGCCAACAGGCACAGCCCCACGGTACAGGGCAGGCTGATCAGCCCTGTGATTCTGGCTGCGGATTCCTCTGTTTCTCTTACTCCCCGGTTGTTCTTTAAGGTCAAATGGGAAGTGATTGCCGGCAGCACACTAATGGCAATGGGCACAATAAATGCACAGGGCATATTGTAAATCGTGGTAGTCATGCTGTAGATACCCTTCATGGTATCCGCCGCATCCTGAGACAGACCATTTGCAGTCAAAAGCTGTCCCATATACAATTTCTGCTCCACCACTGTTAAAAACTGAAGACCGGCAGAGCCGATCGTGATCGGCACAGCAATGGCAAGCAAACTTTTTGCGGTAACCCCCACGGACCAGGGTGTATCCTCTGTTGCCGCCAAACTTTTATAGGCAGGCTGAAATTTCCAGAACAGGAACACCGCACTGATTAAACAGCTTACGGTTACGCCCAAAATTGCGCCTGCCGCCGCAAGTGGCACGCTTTTGAACCGGCTCATAAAGAAGAAAGCCAGGCCCAATCCCACCAACAACTTGACAAACGCCTCCAGTACCTGACTGGCAGAGGTGGGGGTCATATTCCCATGGCCCTGGAAAAAGCCCCGGTACGTAGAAATAATTCCCATAAACAGGGCACAAGGACCCAAACAGGCAATTGCGGGAGCGGCATTGGGCTGCATCAGCACTTCATTGGCAAGCCACTTGCTTCCCAGTATCATGAACAAGCTGCTGAGTACGCCCAAGCCCAGAAATATCCCTCGGGCTGTTCTATACACGCGACGCACCTGATTGTTGCCTCCCAGCGCATTCGCCTGGCTGATCATCCGACTCATCGCTACCGGAAGACCTGCAGTGGAAATCAACAACAGCACAGAGTACACATCATAGGCTGTTACAAAATAGCCGTAACCCTGATCGCCAATGACCATTTTTAGCGGGATTTTGTAAAAGGCGCCAATCACCTTCACAACCGCCGTTGCCATTGCCAGCAGCGCAGCTCCGTGGAGAAAGGTTTGCTTCTTGGTAGATTCCGACATAGCTTACTCCTTATTTCCCATCAACCGGGGAATGGCATATTCCATCATTTCCTTCACCACAGCACCCAGATCGATGGTGTGGAACCGGCCATTGCTGTAAAGCACCTTGCCCCTTACCATGGTCATTGCTACATCCCCGCCCTTGGCAGAAAAGACCAGACCGTTTATAACATCATGGCAGGGCATTAAATGCGGCGCAGAAAAATCCACCAGGATAATATCCGCGTCCATGCCCTCCTTAAGCATGCCCGTTTCCTCGGTACGCCCCTGCGCCCGAGCACCGCAGGCAGTCGCCATCATCAGTGCCGCCGATGACGGCAGCTTATCTCCATCCCCGCCGGTCATCCGGGCATCCATCGCCGCAAAGCGCATAACCTCAAACATATCCAGATTGCCGCACTCTACTGCGCCTCCTGTGCCCAACGCCACATTCATCCCCGCCTTTACACTGCCCAGGATAGGCGTGGTGGGAAGACCTGCCTTTGCGTATGCCATGGGCGTTGTTACCGCAGTAACTTTTCTTTTCCCCAAGAGCTTGCGCTCGTATTCGCTTAGGCCCACACAGCCGGAGGCAACAGCACGCACCTTAAACATCCCATGGGTGTCCAGCAATTCTGCGGGTCCCAGACCGGTTCGTTCCAAACATTCCTGCGCCTCTGCCTCCGTTTCTGCCAGATGCAGTTGCAGGCCAAGCCCCTCCTCCTGCGCCCAGGAAGTCAGGCCCTCCCACAGTTTATAGTTGCTGGTATATTCGGCATACAGACCGGCATCGATCCGGATCCGGCCATTGTCGTAGCCGTGCCATTTTTCCGCTACCCGGCACTGCTCCACGCACTGCTCATCGGTTTCAAAATCAAAGTCCTCGCTGGCATCAATAAATCGGTAAGATGACAGTGCCAGATTTGCCTTTATTCCGCTTTCTGCCACCGCTTCGGCAGTCGCTTCAGGATAATAATATAAATCGGACACCGAGGTGATACCAAAACGCAGACACTCGGCAATTCCCAGCAGGGCTGCCGCCTTTGCGCTGCGGGCATCCATTTTATCCTCCCGGGCAAGCTGCTGCTCCAGTGCCTCATGCCGGGCAGCGTCATCCACAAACCCCCGCAGAACAGTGGTAGCCAGGTGGGTATGACAGTTTACAAGGCCGGGCATAGCCACCATACCCGTACCGTCAATGATGGCCCCGGGCTGTTCCTGAGGAGGCTGTTTGCCAATATAGGATATTTTACCGTCTGTAACCCCCAGATATGCACCAAACAACACATCCAGTTTTTCATTCATAGTAACCACAGTAACGTTTGAAATCAAAGTGTCCAAGAAAAGTCTTCCTTTCCGTATAAAATTCCCATTTTATCTGGTAGTTGGGCAGACCTGCCGATCCGACTGACAAATCGGAATTTACAAACATTTAAACAGTTCTTCCTTCTGCTTCAGAACAATGTCAAGCTGCTCAATATATTGCTCCGGGAACTTAGGGTTGTGGAATCGCTGAAGCGCACCATCGGGCAGATTTACCTTGTTCATGCCGCCACCGCCCAGAGACAGGATGGTGTGCAGCTCCTCCATCATATAAATATTATACAAGCAGTCCCGATTATCCCGGCTCCAGCCAACATTTTCAAAACTTCCGGACATATATTTCTGCCGATAGAGGTAATAAGGCTTGTATCCAAGATGGCGTAACGTCCGATTTGCATAGTCCACCATTTTTGTAACCGTCTCTGCAGAAGGCAATGCCACCTGCCGCTCAAATAAATCGGCGCCTTTCTTCAGCGCAAGGGTATGTATTGTAATATTTGCAGGCCGCAAGGCAGCCACCGTATCCAGAGAATATCGAAATCCCTCCTCCGTATCCGAGGGCAGCCCAGCAATCAGATCCATATTGATGTCCCCGAAGCCTGCATCCACTGCTTGCGCATAACTGTCCAGCACCGCCTGTGCGGTGTGAGGTCTGCCACAAGCCCGGAGCACCGAATCCACCATTGTCTGGGGGTTGATGCTCATTCTGTCCGCCCCATAGGCACGGATGGTCTGTAATTTTCCAAAATCCAGGGTGTCGGGTCTGCCACCCTCCACGGTAAATTCCACACAATGGCTCAGATCAACCCATCTGCGAATCCCATCCATCAATACTGCCAGTTGTTCAGAGGACAGGGTGGTGGGTGTACCACCGCCGATATAAACCGTGCGTACCCGCCTTCCGGACTCTGCCAGCAGCCGTCCTGTAACCTCCAGCTCCTGCAAAAGGGCCTGCAAATACGGCTCCAGCAATTCTGTCCGCTTGCCCACACTCCGGCTGACAAAGCTGCAATAGGAACACCGGGTTGGGCAGAAAGGAATGCCCACATACAGCGACACATCCTCCCGGACCATTGCCCTAACGGCGCGCAGCGTTGCTTGCGAGCAATCCACTGCCAGTTCTCTGCGGGGCTTGCTTACAAAATATACATCCTTCAGCAGCTTATCCGCCGTTTTGGGAGTGCCGCCCTCCAACAGATGCTTTGTGGAGATCTTTGTAGGCCGCACGCCTGCCAAAGCACCCCAAGCCGGTATCTGCTGCAAATGGGGCAGTGCCGCCCGATAAAGGCTCTGCTGTAAAATCTGCCGGCGCAGACGCACCGTCTCCTGCTCCGTTTTCAGCCGGCGAACCGCCCGGGTAGTCTTTCCCTCTGCTGTAACGGTGGTCGCTGCCGTAAGCCAGGTTTTTCCACGGGTAAGTTGGGAGACCACTTGTCCCTGTGCATCCACCCCAAACAGAGCGATACAAAGCTGCTCCACTGCATAGCGGTCCTCATGGCCTTTTAAGGTCAATTCCATCATAAGCCAAACATGTAGGGATTCAGCCGACGCTCAGAATCCAGATCTGTGGCCTGTCCATGTCCGGGAAACACCTTGTAGTTTCCTTCTATGGCACTCAGCCGGGCCAAGGACCGGCGCATTTGGGCAGGATCGCCACTGGCCAGGTCCGTCCTGCCGCAAGTACCTGCAAACAGGGTGTCGCCGGAGAAAATTGCCCCCGCAGTAATCAGGCATACGCTGCCGGCTGTGTGTCCCGGCGTCTGCATAACCCGGAAGGTAATGTCTGCTCCCACCACTTCGTCGCCGTCGGCATAGAAATTTGTAGCGCAAATATCCCCGGAAGTAACACGATGTTTGATGGACAATTCTTCCCGACAAACATAGACCCTACAACCGGTAAGTGCCGCGATCTGTTTTACGCCGAACACATGGTCATGGTGCGTATGGGTAAGGAAAATAGCCTCCACCTTTTTGCCAACACCACGGACCTGCTCCAAAATCTGCTCCGGATCAAATCCCGGGTCAATGAGCACACACGTTTCGGAACTTTTCCCCCAAACCATATAGCAGTTGGTATACAGAGAACCGCCAACAATGGTGGTAATGTTCATAGGATCACCTCGATATGTTATTATCTTCTGGATTCATTCATTAACTGATCTGTGTCCAGAATCAGTGTTACCGGCCCATCATTCACCGATTCTACCTGCATATCCGCGCCAAACTGCCCGTGTTGGGGCGGATAGCCCAAATCCTTGCAATCTGCAAGGAACTGCTCATAAAGTCGGTTGCCCAGCTCTGGGGGTGCCGCTTCGGTAAAGCTGGGACGACGACCCTTGCGGCAATTTCCGTACAGGGTGAACTGGCTCACCACCAGCACTTGTCCATCCACTTCCCCAAGGCCCAAATTCATTTTTCCGTTTTCATCCTCAAACACCCGAAGACCCAGAGCCTTTTCCGCAAGGTAACGGCTGTGGGCTTCCGTGTCCTCCGGACCCACGCCCAACAGGATCAAAAAACCTTTGCCGATAGCACCTACAGTCTGTCCGGCAATAGACACAGACGCGGATTTTACTCTTGTCAAAACAGCTCGCATAACCGATCCCTCTTAATTCTGTCCTCTTCTGGAGCCCAACACATCCCGGACGTTGAGCAGCTTGTTGCGGATGCTCTCCAACTCAGTCACATCCTTAACCTCAAAACGCACAGTGAATACACTATGACCTCCGGGTACATCTTTGCCGGTCAGCTCCTTAACACGAACCCGGGCAGAAGTCATGACCATTGCTACATCCAGCAGCAAGCCATCCCGGGTAATGCAATCCAGCTCCAGTGTGGTCTCAAAGGGCTGCTCATCCACTTGATCCCAGCGCACCCGCACCCATCTGGCGGCCTGCTTGGGGTCAGATATTCCTGCTGTATTGGGACAATCTACCCGGTGGATAGAAACGCCAAAGCCCTTTGTAATAAAGCCCACAATGGCATCGCCCGGTACAGGGGTACAGCACTTGCTGAACTTGATCATGCAGGAGTCAATATCCTCCACAATTACGCCGTTAACCGCATGGCGATTCTGTCTGGCTCCATCCGTGTCCGCATTGGTTCGCAGAGGATTCTGGTTAGATTTATCGGCTTTTACTGCCTTGTTAATGTCGTCCCGAATCTTACCGGTTGCCTTTACAGCAGTCAAACCACCATAGCCAATCGCGGCATACATATCATCCCAAGTGTCAAAGGACAGCTTTTTCAGCAGACTTTTCTGAAGCTCCTCATCCATGCTGGTAGGCATGGGCAGCATGAGCCGCTTCATCTCTGCTTCAAAGCTGGTTTTTCCGTGGATGATATTTTCTTCCCGCTTTTCCCGCTTAAACCATTGCTTAATTTTTGTGCGGGCCTGATTGGACTTACAGATATTTAACCAATCCCGGCTGGGACCCTTGGCAGTTTTGGAGGTAATGATCTCCACAATATCGCCGTTCTGGACGGTGGCATCAATGTTCACGATTCGGTTGTTAACTTTAGCACCTACCAAAGAGTTGCCCACGCCGGAGTGGATGGCATAGGCGAAGTCAATGGGGGTAGAGCCGGCAGGCAGCGATACGATTTTCCCCTTGGGTGTGAATACAAACACCTCGTCGTCAAACATATCGATCTTCAAGGAGTTTACATAATCTTCCGCATCTGTATCCTGCTGGCTTTCCAGCAAGCGGCGAACCCACTCAAAATCCTTTTCGTCTCCGGCACCGGTGCCGCCCTGTTTATACTTCCAATGGGCGGCAATGCCGTACTCGGCGGTTTCGTGCATCTGCCAGGTGCGGATCTGCACCTCAAAAGGAATACCCTGGGTACCGATAACCGTGGTATGGAGGCTCTGGTACATGTTCGGCTTGGGGGTAGAAATATAATCCTTAAACCGCCCGGGCACCAGATTAAACAGGTCATGGATATGACCCAAAACATTGTAGCAGTCGGGTATGGATTCTACCACCACCCGGAAGGCGTAAATATCGTACAGTTCCTCCAGGCTCTTTCCCTGTGCGTTCATCTTCCGATAAATAGAGTAGACATGCTTGATCCGGCCGTATGTCTTGCATTGGATACCCACATCGGACAATCTGCCGGTGATTCGCTCCTGAATGGTGCGCATAAAGGCTTCATCCTGTTCCCTGTGTGCCTTCAGATATGCCATAATATCCTCATAACCGGCAGGGTCCAAATACCGCAGGGCAATGTCCTCCAGTTCCCACTTCATCTTCTGCATACCAAGCCGGTGGGCCAGAGGGGCGTAAATATCCATCGTCTCCCGACACTTGCTGATCTGCTTTTCCGGTGTCTGGTACTGCATAGTACGCATATTGTGCAGCCGGTCTGCGATCTTGATGAGCACCACCCGTATATCCTTGGACATCGCCATAAACATCTTCCGCAGATTCTCCATCTGCTGCTCCTCAGAGCTGGAGAAGTTCGCCCGTGTCAGCTTGGTAACGCCTTCCACAAGCTCTGCGGCAGTGTCTCCAAACCGTCTGGCAATGTCATCATGGGAAGCATCGGTATCCTCAATGCAGTCATGTAGAATCGCACCCAAAACCGCATCCGTATCCAACCCCATCTCTGCCACAATCTGTGCCACAGCCAAAGGGTGGATGATGTACGGAGAACCATCTTTCCGTTTCTGTTCCTTATGCTTATCCCGCGCATAGGCAATGGCATCTTCAATCAATGTCATATCCTTGCCGGGCATATACTTCTGCAATGTCCGTTGCAGTGCCTCATAATGCTGTTCAAAATTTTCCATGATCAACCCTCTTTCGCGGCACACAGCTGCTGCATCGTCCGGCTCTGAGACAAGTCAGCCTTTTCCCGGGTGGGGACCAGACGAATGGTTATGTGTTTGTGGCACCACTGTAATTGCAGCAGTCCCACATCGGCAAACACATCCAAACAGGTCAGCAATGTCCCCAGATTCATAGGCACGCCGGTCTGCCGAACAATCTTTCGACACAAACATTCCGGGGCCTCCTTCAATTCACCACCGGGTGCTGCTGCCAAATACCGCCACACCATAGCAAGGGTGTTCCTGTCCGGTTCCAATACACGAGCAGCACCGGGATCGATATTCCCCGCCCGCAGAGCGCGGTAGCCGGAAACATCCATGGAGCATTCTGCCCCACAGGATGGACGGATGTCCAGCACATTCATTTGCACGGACCGTTCCCCCCGGAACTCGTTGATCTGGGGGACAAAAGCAACATCCACCAAATCACCGGGGGCGATGGAGGCGGTTTCCGCATTGGTCCCAAACCAAATGGCTTGGGGAGAATATCTGCCGCAATGCAGCCTCAGCCGCATGTGTCTGCCCCCGCCTACCTGGTGGATCCTATCCACAATCAATCCCTGCATTACCAGAACAGGCTTGGGGCATCCGTTGCCGCAAGGCTCTAACTGGCCCAGCGATTCAATATTGGGAATGGTCAGCAGTTCCGGAGGGATCGCGCAGTCCACGTCCAGTACTGTCCGGGGCGCATCCTCGTCATAGTACGCCCGAGCAAGCCTTCCAATCTGCTCCCGAAAAGCAGGAATCTGTTCCCGCCGGATTGTAAAACCCGCTGCCAACTCATGGCCGCCATAGCTTTCCAACAGATCGGACAGCTTAGATAAGGAGAAAAACAAGTTAAACCCTCCAAAACTGCGAGAACTGGCCTTTCCGTGGTCGCCGTCCAGACAGATCAGGAATGTGGGACAGCAATACTCCTCCGCAATGCGGCTGGCAACAACCCCCACCACGCCTTGATGCCATGTCTCATCTGCCAGGACAATGGCATCGGGGGTTCTGTCTTTCGGCAGTATTTCCACCGCCTGGGCATAGATTTCTGCCTCCACTGCCTGCCTTTGCTTATTTAAATCGCACAGCGCAACGGCCGCCTCCCGGGCCTTTTGGGGGTCTTGTGTCAAAAACAAATCCACTGCAAGCTGAATCTGCCCCATGCGGCCTGCCGCATTGATTCGGGGAGCCAGTACATAGCCCACGGAGGAAGCTGTCAGCGACCGTCCGTCGCAGCCCGCATTTTCCAGCAATGCCAGAATACCGGCACGGCGAGTATTCTGCAGGGCTTCCAGCCCCCGGCAAACAAACACACGGTTCTCTCCCTGTAGGGGCATCACATCTGCCACAGTTCCCAGGCAGACCATGTCTGCATAATCTTTAAGTACACGTTCCTGACTTCCGCACAAAGCTGCTGCCAGCTTAAAAGCCACACCCACGCCGGACAAGTCCTTATGCGGATAGGCGCAATCCGGCCGGTGGGGGTCTACCACCGCCACGGCTTCCGGCAGCTCGTCCTTACATTCATGGTGATCGGTAATGACCAGATCAATGCCTAACTGGGCGCAGAACCGGGCTTCATTCACTGCTGTAATACCACAGTCCACGGTAATAATCAGACGAACCCCTTCCTCATGAAGCTGCCGAATGGCAATAGGGTTCAGGCCATATCCCTCTTCCAGTCTCCCGGGGATATAGGGGACACAGTCGCCGCCCAGACTGCGTAAAAAGTCCGTCAACAGGCAGGTGGCGGTAATTCCGTCCACATCATAATCACCGAATACCGCGATTTTTTCCCCCCGGTCCAAGGCAAGCCGCACCCGGTGCGCGGCCTTTTCCATATCCCGCATACGGCAGGGATCCACCAACGGACCATCGCACTGCAAATATTCTCTTGCTTGTTGCAGTTGATCCATTCCCCTGGCAGCCAGCACCATCGCGGCCAAAGGCGCATACCCGCCATTTACCAGATTGTTTACCGAATCCACCTTCGGCTCCCCAATATTCCAGATTCCGTATTTCAAAGCATAACACATCCAATTATAACATTTTCCTTATATTATAACAAAAATGCCTAGGATGCACAATAGTAACTTGCAAATTTCCCGATAAAAATTCCGATTTTCGGCGCATTTCCACAGGCACCGATTGCGATACACAAACCTCACACAGTCAAATTAACAATTATCCTTCCGGGGTAATCAGGCTCTTTGCTGCCGAGGCCAGAATAGGTGTCAGCAGCAAACCGGGGATTCCCCAAAAACGGTAGCCTACATACAGTGCCACCAGCGTTGCCAGAGGGTCCATCCCAAGCTGCCGCCCCACCAACCGGGGCTCCAGAACCGTCCGTGTCATTGCCGCCGCCCCATAGGTACACAAAAGACCAATGGCGCGCAAACTTTCCCCTTGTAACAGACAAATCAACGCCCAAGGCACCAAAACCGTACCGGTTCCCAGAATAGGGACCGCGTCCACGACCGCCACCAGAACAGCCCAAGCCGGGGCATAGGGGATTCGCAGTACCAAAAGCCCAATCGTTACAATCCCCCAAGTTACGCCGGATAACTTAAGCTGCGCCTTCAGCCAGCCGCCCAAGGCTGTTTTTACCCGTTTCAGTGCCGGCAAATATTTTGTGTTCCAGCTTTCCGGAAGCCTTTGCGCCACCATTTTTTTCAATTTTGGCAGTCTGCCGGAGATTAAAAAGGCCGACACCACCCCAGTCCCAAGCCCCAGTGCCCCCTGCCCCAAACCACTTAGGGCTGAGGTTACTGCACCGGGCACTCTCTGGGTTACCTGCTGCAAAAGTACCGTCCCATCATTAAAAAAGTCTAAAACCGTTTTTTGCAAGACCGGCCGCACCTCCTCCGGTGCCTGCTCTGACAGACTTACCAGCCAGTCCTGCAAAAGCTGTATCCCCTGCCGGGCAGTACCGGTCAGCGTGGGTACCATCCCCGCCAGACCACCCAGTTCTTTCACCGCCACCGCGCCCACCAGAGACAAAATTGCGGAAATCCCCAACAAGGTAGCAGTTACGCCAATCCCGGCGGCGGCTGCCCGGGGCAGACGGGTTGCCACAGGACGCACCAAGGGCTCCGCCGCCAGAGCCAGCCCCGCCCCCAGAAGGAAGGGCAGCAAAATCGGCACCAGATATTTTACACCTAGCCAAAGGGCGGCAACAACGCCCAGCAATGTCCAAATTTTCTTCAAGGTCATGGGATTTCTCCTTTTCCGGGGCTTGCTTTTTGTTGCGGTATGTGATACACTTGTCCACGGTAGACAGACATTTGGTTTTTTGGAGGGACCCGCCATGAACAATATGCATAAATATTACATCGTTGAAGCATCCGCACTGCCCGAAGTTTTTCTGCGGGTGGCAGAGGCGAAGCACCTTTTACAAACCGGCGAGGCCTCCACAGTGAATGATGCCACCAGACTTACCGGCATAAGCCGCAGTGCCTTTTATAAGTACCGGGATGCGGTGCGCCCCTTTCAGAATATGATGACCGGACGAATCATAACATTCCAATTTCTTCTACAGGATCAAAAAGGGCTTCTTTCCTCTCTTTTAAGCATCTTTGCTGACCACGAGATCAATATCCAAACCATCAACTCCATCATCCCCTCCAACGGCTGCGCGCTGGTTACTATTTCCGCAGAAACCGTCGATTTGGAGATTTCCCTGGAGGAACTGCTGCACCAAGCCGGACAGCTTTCCGGTGTGATTCGGGCAGAGGTTTTGGCAGGCTGATTATAATCCTATCCAATTTTATAATAACTATACAAAAATCCACTCTCCGCAGAGAGTGGATTTTTTCTAGTTTTGCATCTTTCTGTACAGTCCGGTTAACAGCCTTCGCAGTGGTACAAACAGCACCAGCGCGATTACAAAATTACCGATAGCATGGGGAATATCAAAGATGATTCCTGCCAGCCACCAACGAATCCCATAATCAAAGCCGCCGATAATCATATACACCGGCGAACACAACAAGCCAAAGGCCATGCCAAAGGAACCGGAAAGCAGTGCCCACCAAATTGGGTGGCGCAGCCTTCGCATCGCCAGTGCCGCCAGTGCCAGCACCAGCCACACGTACAAATAGTTGATGTTCCATAAATTAATGCCGTAAAGCATGGTTTCCATCAATACATACAGATAAATCGGGTATATCGCTTTCCAGCCGAAAACCACTGCAAACAGCATCACCATCAAGGAAACAGGCTCGATGTTGGGGAGTGCGCTCATGGCAACCTTGGCACCGAAGGTCAACGCCCCCAGCACGCCAAACAGAGCGACCTGCCGCAGTGTCAGCTTCATGTTATGCACGGGTATATACCAGCTTGTAAACACCACCGTTTTCTACCGGTGTGGTATCAATACCGGTTAAAGCATATTCCTCGCCTACATAAACAGCCCAATATGCCTTATCCGTTTCGTAAACAGCACGCTCTCCATCAACCTCTGTAATCTCCAAGCCGTAGGGGCCGTCATTTCCTTTGAGTAAGCCGTCTGCTGTCAGCACGGGTCCCACATAAGTCTCCGTTGTCTCATAGGTAAATTCTTTGCTGCTGCCGTCGGCGTGAACCACGATCACCGTAAATGCCATCATGCCGGTTTCGCTGGGCTCCCCATCTGTCTCTTTGGACTGTCCTGCAATGCCACAGGCTGCCAAAGAAAGGGCAAGGGTCAGTGCCAGAAGTAATGCGATCCATTTTTTCATTTGTTAAAATCCTCCTGAAAATAAAATTCTGCGGCACCCAAAAAGGGTGCCGCAGCCGTTTGTCTGCGACAAACGCCCCTCCCATAACACGCAGGAGGCGGAGAAGCCATTTCCGTAGGTCTTCTGACTTATGTCTGGGAAGGGGGTTGCGACCCTTCTGCGGAGCTGCTTAACCTTCCCGGAATTTCTTCCAGTGGTCGGCTTTCACCAAAAGCAGCACCTCAACACTTACAGCGGCGGTACCGTCCGGGACTTACACCCGGTTATCTTGTTCAGCAGCCGGAGCCATACGCCCCGACCGCCACGGAAAAGGTATCAAGTTGTCGGAAACATTGTAGCACGCGCCCACCGGAATGTCAACACGGCAATCGCCTATTTATTGTCTCATTTTCTCACTTATAACAGAATACCCCCAACCTCTCAAAATGAAAATGCAATGAAAAACCCAGACCGAATAACTCCAGTCTGGGTTTCCTCTCTTTACACTTTGGGCAGGTTTGCAAAGCTCTTTTCCAGTTCCTCGTCGGTGGGAGCGTAATCATCCATTTTGCCGTCGTGGAACTTTTCATAGGCATACATATCGAAGTAGCCGGTGCCGGTCAAGCCAAAGACAATCGTCTTTTCCTCGCCGGTCTCCTTGCACCGGACAGCCTCATCAATCGCCACCTTAATAGCGTGGGAGCTTTCGGGAGCAGGCAGGATGCCTTCGATCCGGGCAAAATATTCTGCCGCCGCAAATACCTCTGTCTGCTTCACCGACACCGCTTCCATCAAGCCATCGTCATAAAGCTGAGACAGGGTGGAGCTCATACCGTGGTACCGCAGACCGCCGGCGTGGGTGGCAGAGGGGATGAAGCCACTGCCCAGGGTATACATCTTGGACAAGGGGCAGACCATGCCGGTATCGCAATAGTCGTAGGCATATTTGCCTCTGGTGAGGCTGGGACAGGAGGCAGGCTCTACCGCAATGATTCGGTAATCCGCCTCGCCCCGGAGCTTTTCACCCATAAAGGGTGCAATAAGACCGCCCAAATTGGAGCCGCCGCCGGCGCAGCCGATAATAACATCCGCCTTTACATCGTACTTATCCAAAGCCGCCTTGGTTTCCAGACCGATCACGCTCTGGTGGAGCATTACCTGATTGAACACGCTTCCCAGCACATAGCGGTAGCCCTCCATGGAGGTAGCCGCTTCTACTGCTTCGGAAATCGCACAGCCAAGGCTTCCGGTAGTGCCGGGATGGGCTGCAAGAATCTTTCTGCCCACCTGGGTATCCATAGAGGGAGAGGGGGTAACAGATGCGCCATAGGTACGCATGACCTCCCGGCGGAAGGGCTTCTGCTCATAGGAGCACTTTACCATATACACCTTGCAGTCCAGATCAAAATAGGAACAAGCCATGGAAAGAGCAGTGCCCCACTGACCGGCACCGGTCTCGGTGGTAACGCCCTTCAGGCCCTGCTGCTTGGCATAGTACGCCTGTGCTATGGCGGAATTGAGCTTATGGGAGCCGGAGGTGTTGTTGCCCTCAAACTTGTAGTATATTTTTGCCGGTGTGCCCAGCTTTTTTTCCAGACAGTAGGCCCGGACCAGAGGCGCAGGGCGGTACATCTTATAGAAGTCTCGGATCTCCTGTGGGATGGGAATATAGGGGTTTGTCTCATCCATTTCCTGCTTCACCAGTTCATCGCAGAAAATCTGGCGCAGCTCCTGAGCTGTCATAGGCTCCAACGTTTGGGAATTGAGCATAGGAGCAGGCTTGTTGACCATATCTGCCCGGAGGTTATACCATGATTCGGGCATCTCGCTCTCTTCCAGATAAATTTTGTAGGGAATGGTTTTCTCAGACATAATCGTTTCTCCTTTCTGAGGTAAGGGACGAAAAAAACCCGCCCCTGCGTCGTTACTCGCTGGGACAGGAGAAAATTCCTGCGGTGCCACCCGGCTTGGCGCGTCTGCGCCCACTTATGCGTACTGACATACGCCGACTTTGGTAACGGAGGGTCGCTCCGGCTCGCATACTCGGGCTTGCCCCTTTCTGGTTGCCCTCGGAAGTCCATTGGGCCCTAGGTCTAACGCCGCACTTCCACCCTCTGCGGCTCTCTTGGGAAAGACTTATAAGGCTTACTCACTCTTCCTCAACGGTTTATAACATTATATTCTTCGGCTGCACATCTGTCAAGCTTTTTCCAAAACTGCCACAAGTTTCTCTGACAAAATAAAAAGGGGAGGAAGAGGTACCCTCCGTAAGGAAGGTGCCTCAGTTTTATTTAAAGTATGTAACCCGCTATGACACTTTCAGACCGAAGGCGTCATTTTTATATAAAAAAACAAACGGAGACAACTTCTTTGCGAAGTGTCTCCGTTTTTGCGGGATTTTTTATGCCAAAAATTAAGCTTTGGGATATTTGATCTCCAAGGTCTTTCCTTCCTTTGCAGCGGCAACGGTTGCACAGCAAACCGCTACGGTGGAAGCGCCTTCCATGCTGGTTACAGGCATGGGCTTTTCGTTGATAAGAGCGTCAACGAAAACGTCGATCTCTGCAGTAACGTTGTGGCTCTTGATTTCCACGGGGATCTCTTTTGCTTCGGTGTAATCGGGCTTTTTGCCGTTAGAAGCCATGCCGCCCAGATTTTCGAAGAGCTGGAGCGTAGCAGAGGTGTTGTCGCAAATGATGGTACCTTTCGTTCCGTAGAAGCAGGAACGCATAGTGTAGCCTCTCTTGCATCCGATGGAAACGAATACCTTACCCATAACGTTATTGGGGAACTGATAGATAGCGATGGTAGCATCGTTTACAGGCCAATCGGTGAGGCACTTGTGGTTGGTGTAAGCGTGAACCTCAGTGGGATCGCCTGCGATCCAACGAAGAAGGTCAACCGCGTGGCAACCGCCGCCGATGAATCCCTCTCTCTTGGGATTAACGCGCCAATCGTTATAACCGCGGGCAATGCTGTAGTCGTGAGCATATTCGCTTTCTACATAATAAAGCTCGCCGATTCTTCCTTCATCGATCAGCTGCTTTGCAAGAACGAATGCGGGAGTGCAACGGCAAACCTGACCGATCATCAGCTTTCTGCCGGTTTCCTTTTCCACACGCATCATTTCTTCGCATTCTTCCATCGTAAGAGCCATGGGTTTTTCGCAAAGAACGTCTTTGCCGGCGCGCATAAATGCGGCGCTCATTTCCAGATGGAAATCGTCGGGGGTTACGATAACTGCGGCGTCAATGTTCGGGTCATTTACCAATTCCTTATAATCCTTTACCGCAACGGGAACGTTGTATGCTTCTTTTCTGGTTTCCAGTCTTCCGTCGGTAGCGGGATCACAAATAGCGTAAAGGGTTGCGCCCTCTTTTGCTACGACACCTTCCATATGGCGCTTTGCCATACCACTGCAACCGATGACGGCGATGTTGAGATTCTTTTTCATAAAACACTTGCTCCTTTCGGAATTTTATGGCATAATAGTAACAGAATATTGGAAAAAAACAAGGATGATTTGTTTGTATTTTTCTTCAATTTGTTGGATGGTGACCATGAAGATCAGAAAAGAGAAAAAAACGGAAGATCTTTCCGTTTTGTATTGTGAGGAAGAAAAGAATCTTGCTCCCGGCGCTTGTTACGGCCCTGTGGTACGGGATATATATATTATTGAGTGTTGCGAGGCAGGCTTTGGCTCCGTAATCATTAACGGCAAGGAGTTTCCCATCACGCCCCGTTCTTGCTACGTGCTTTTGCCGGGTGATTCTGTGATCCACAAAGCTTCCGAGGAAGATCCTCGCCGCGGTTTCTGGTGCGCCGTTGACGGCGTTGCTCTCGGGCGGTATTTCTCCAAAAGCGGCATTTCTTCCGATCAGCCTTTCGCTCCCTCTGAGCTTTATGAAAAATTGGCAGGGCAGTTGCGGCGAATGACGGAGCTTTGGCGTTCCGATTCTGCGGGTACGCCGCTTCTTCTGACCGCTTGTGTCTATGAATTTTTAGGCACAATTCTTTCCGCTACTGCATCCGGCCCGGCGGAAGAAGCCTGGCTTGGGAAAGCTTTGGGATTGATGGAAACGCGTTATCACGAGCCTCTTTCCGTATCCGAGATCGCAGGGGAAGTCGGCCTTGAGAGGGGATATTTCTCTACTATTTTTAAAGAAAAAACAGGACTTGGTCCTCACCATTATTTAACCAAGCTTCGGGTACAAAAAGCGGCGGCGTTACTTAACGACCCTGCTCACAGTGTCGCCGAGGTTGCCGTAGCCGTGGGGCTGGATGCCGGGAATTTCTCCCGCGTTTTTAAAAAAGAAATGGGGCAGAGTCCTTTGCAATACCGAAAATGAAAGAGCCTGAAGGCTCTTTCATTTTCAAACAATAATAAGCTCTTTGGGGCTTTTAGTCAGATTCTCGCAACCGTTTTCGGTAATAACGATCATATCCTCGATCCGAACGCCAAACTCCCCTTCCAGATAAATACCGGGTTCAACAGTGATGACCATGCCGGGTAATAACGGACTTTCATCAACTCGATTGAAGCTTGGAGATTCATGAACTTCCAAGCCGATGCTATGGCCTAACCCATGACCGAAACATCCTTCAAAGCCTGCTTTATTGATGATATCGCGGGATATATGGTCGATATCTTTGCAAATCTTTTGCGGCGCGGTAGCTTCAATCGCCGCATTTTGCGCTTTTAAGACAGTCTCATATACTAAGCGTTGCTTCTCGCTAACCTCCCCTACCGCAATCGTTCTGGTCATATCGGAGCAGTAGCCGTTGATTACCGCACCAAAATCCATGATTATAAAATCACCGGTCTCGACGATTTTATCAGAAGGCGATCCGTGAGGTGATGATGAGTTTTTTCCGGATAATATAATAAAATTAAAGGAAACACCTTCGCTCCCCTGTTTCCGAAGATAGAATTCCATATCGAGCATAATTTCTCTTTCGGTCATGCCGGGTTTTATGCGATTTATAATATAGGAAAAGTATCATCAGCAATTTTTTGGGCTTTGCGAATATTCTCGATTTCGTCTATCGATTTGATGCTACGCATTTTCTTGATATAGCGATTTAAGGCCGGATCAAAAGAAAGTTCAACCTCCGGCAGATAAGAAGCATAAAGATTGGCGTTTGCAAGGGTCATGGAATCGGTTTCAACGAACATCCGCTGAATTTTTTGGTCGTTTGCAAATTTTTGCATTTGCTCTTTTGCGCTTGTTAGCATAAAGACATCGCAATGCTTGATCTTTTTTTGGGCTCTTTCAAAATAACGGAAATCAATTAAAAATTGAGCATATTGATTGGCAATTAAAAGCATTCCTGCAGAAGAACGGAAACCGGTGAAATAAAAGCGGTTGGAAATCGCAAACGGATTACACACTCGCTCTCGCGAGATTACATACCAATCCTTCGGATTGGATAAAAATAAAGCACTTCGAAAGGGAGACACTTCGTAAAGAAGTGTTCTCCCTTATTCATTTTTTATATAAAAATTGACACTTTCTATTTGAAAGTGTCATAGTGGGTTACGCACTTTCAAAATGTGCGTAACGGGAGTACGTATTTTTAAATTAACCTATCTCAAAAACAAGAATATTAAGTGATATTGCGAGACAGGTCTCACAGTGATATTTTGCGTTATCACGCAAAGTGATATTGAAACTTGCCGTTTCAGTGATATTATATTCGCCTTCAAAACTCGCCAAGCGAATATAACTTGGGCATAGCCCAAATATAACTGCGAAGCAATATCACTCGCCGCCCGCGAATATAACTGTGGCACCTTCCTTACGGAGGGTGCCACAACGTATCCCCCTTTTTTTATCAGTTTTCGATTTTCGCCCGGGTTCTGTTCATGAGGCCTCCAACAACCATAACTACAGCAAACACGATCAGATACCATACACAGCCCATCTTATGGCTCATTGCACAGGCATAAACCATAAATACACTGCTGCACATTGCCAGGCCAGGCAGCAGGAACCGCCGCATAAAGGATTCATCCTTCTCTCTCTTCATCCAGCAGATAAAGATCGGCAGGTACATCGCGTACATAGTGATGATAGGAATCTCAGAGGAATCAAACACAAAGGGAACGTGCTCCAGAGCAGTGCCCTTCATGATGGAGAATCCACCAAAGGTGCCAAACAACTGGGTTACATAGAAGTACAAGCCCCATGCAGCGCAAACCAACAAACCTGCAACAGCAGAGTTGGTGGTCATATTGGACTGGGGATCCACCTGGCTAAACAGCTTGGGCTGAGGGCCCTGCTTACGGACAGCCAGCGCATACATGCCACGGGTTACGCCCATCATCAAGCCATTCAGTGTGCCCAGACAAGAGATAGCAACAAACAGCGTCAGAATATTGCCCAGCTTGCCAAAGACGTTAACGAAAGCAGTAGGTGCGCCGTTTGCCATCAGGCTTTCTACAGAAGCCCCGCCGGCAACGCCCAGATAGTACAGAATGTAAATAGAAATGATAATTACACCGCCGATAATCAGTGCCTTGGGCAAATTCTTCTTGGAATCCTTCAACTCGGCATTGATGGAGGTGGTAACAATCCAACCCTCATAAGCAAAAGCAGTGGCACACACTGCGGTAAGCAGCGCAGCACCGCCGCCGCCGTTTTCTGCGGCACCCAACACCCGGAAATTCTCTACCAACTGCTGGGAGGGGCTGACCAAACCAACAATGATGCCAACTACAGCCATCAGGGTCAGAGGAATGAATTTGATAACCGTGGTAGATGTCTGGAACTTACCGGCTATCTTGGGGCTCAGGGTGTTGACAGCATAGGACATAACCAGATAAAACAGAGTCAGTGCCATACACTCAGGTCCAACAACACAGCCACCCTGTTCCACGGGAATCAGCAAGGGGAAGCCCGGCCAGACGGCAGTAATAAATTCCAAAGTGTAACGGGCAGAAACCCAAGCCAACACACTGGTCATGGCAGGCAGGTAAATGGTTGCGGAGAACCAGCCCATGAAATAGGCAAACCGGGGACCTACTGCCGCTTCTGCATAGTCCACCAGCCCGTTTACCTTCTCATACTTCTGCGCCATTACGGAGAAAGCCAGAATACAGAAGATCATACAGGCACCGCCCAGTAGCCAAGACAAAACGCCAAGGCTCAGATTGCCGCCGGTAACATTGAGGATGTTCTGTGCCTTAAAAAAGACACCGGAACCCACTACCGTTCCCACGATCAAACAAATCGCGGTGAACAAACCGTATTTTCTGTTCAGTTTTGTTTCCATTTTATGTGCTCCTATTTTTGTAGTCAGTTAGTAGTATACTGCATTATCCCTCATTTGTCAATCAACCACTTGACATAAACCACCTGTTTGTGGTAAGTTATTTATAACCGTATAAAAAATGATAGAGGTGCGTTGCATCATCAGTACCGTCGTCGGGAGACCTTCGCAGGGTTGTGCCGGCGGGAAAGGGATGGACGCCGAAGGGAGCCGAGGCGTAAGGCTTGCCTGGGCAGGGAGAACAATATCTTCCTGACTGTCGCAGCAGCGGAGTGCTATCATCTTTCATCCGGACACCCTGTAAATTGGGTGTTCCGATGATCCTTGATAGCCGATGTTTGTGTTCATCGGTTATTTTTTGTTTTAAAGGAGATTATATTATGACAAAAACCACCATTTTCCAAGGTGCAGCTACTGCTATGATCACCCCCATGACCGCCACCGGGGTAGACTATCCTGCGTTTGGGAAACTCATTAACTGGCAGATCGACCAAGGCATTGACGCACTGGTGATCTGTGGTACTACAGGCGAAGGTTCTACCCTGTCCGATGCGGAACACAAAGAGGTGCTGGAGTTTGCCATCCGAACCGCCGCAGGCAGAGTGCCTATGATCGCCGGTACCGGCTCGAATGACACTGCTTACGCCGTCGAGCTCACCCGCCACGCCTGCGAAATTGGTTATGACGCCATTTTGTCCGTTACCCCCTACTATAACAAAGCTACCCAGAAGGGCTTGATTGCCCATTTTACAGCGATCGCCGACGCTTCTACCAAACCGTTGATCCTGTACAATGTTCCCAGCCGCACCGCCGTGAATATTGAGCCTGCCACCTATGCGGCACTGGCTGACCATCCGAACATTGCCGCCATCAAGGAGGCGAACGGCAACATTTCCAAAATCGTGGAGGCATCCGCTCTGGTATCCGGCAAGCTGGACATCTACTCCGGCAACGATGACCAAATCGTTCCTGTTCTGGCCTGCGGCGGCAAGGGTGTAATCTCCGTCCTGTCCAATCTGGTACCCGCCCAGACCTCCCAGATATGCCACCGGTTCTTTGATGGAGATGTGGCAGGTGCCATGGAAATGCAGAAGAAGTATCTGGCACTGACGAATGCCCTGTTCTGCGAAGTCAACCCCATTCCCGTCAAGTCCGCCCTGACAGCTATGGGTTTCTGTCAGGAGGTGCTTCGGCTGCCTCTGACCCCTATGGAGGAGGAAAACCGTCAAAAGCTCCTTGCCTGTATGCGCCAAGTGGGCTTGGAGGTGTAATATGATCCGAATCGGGATTGTAGGCTACGGCAATCTGGCAAAAGGTGTGGAGTGTGCCATCTGTCAGAACCCGGACATGTCTCTGGCGGCGGTATTTACCCGCCGGGACCCTTCCTCTGTGCAAATCCGGACTCCGGGGGTGCCGGTGCTGTCCATAAAGGATACAGCATCCTGGAAGGATAAGATTGATGTGATGATTCTCTGCGGCGGCAGTGCCACAGATCTGCCGGAAATGACCCCGGCTTTTGCACGGAATTTTAATGTTGTTGACAGCTTTGATAATCACTCCCATATCCCCGAGCATTATGCAAAGGTGGATACAGCAGCAACAGAGGGTGGAAATATTGCCTTTATCTCCGTAGGCTGGGACCCGGGTCTGTTTTCTGTAAACCGGCTCTACGCCTCCGCCATTTTGCCCCAGGGAAAAGACTATACCTTCTGGGGCAAAGGTGTGAGCCAGGGCCACTCCGACGCGGTACGCCGAATCCCCGGCGTGTTGGACTGTCGGCAGTATACCATCCCCGTCCCCGAAGCAATGGAACGGGTTCGTGCAGGAGAAGATCCGGAACTGATCACCCGACAAAAGCACACCCGTTATTGCTATGTGGTGGCAGAGGAAGGCGCGGACAAGACCGCCATTGAGCAAACCATTAAAACCATGCCCGGCTACTTTGCCGACTATGACACCACAGTAGCGTTTATCTCCAAGGAGCAAATGCAGCAGGAGCACAGTGGTCTGCCCCACGGAGGCAGTGTGATTCGCAGTGGTGTAACCGGTTGGGAAGGCGAGAACCGGCAGACCATCGAATACAAACTGACCCTGGATTCCAACCCCCAATTTACAGCCAGTGTGCTGGTAGCCCTGGCTCGGGCGGCCATGAAGATGCGCGCCCGGGGCGTAACCGGCTGCCGCACGATCTTTGATGCCGCACCTGCCGATTTGAGTCCCCTGCCGAAAGAGGAAATTCTTGCACACATGCTGTAAATGATTAGAGAGAGGATTCTTATGTTATATAAAAATCTCAGTGTCAACGATGCCGGTCATCTGACGTTTGCCGGATATGACACCACTGAACTTGCCAAACAATACGGTACCGCCTTGATGGTTATGGACGAACAGGCGATCCGCTGCCGGTGCCGTACCTATCTAAATGCCATGAAGGCACACCTGCCCGCAGGCTCCATGCCTTTGTACGCCAGCAAAGCCCTAAGTATCCGCCGGATCTACCAGATTATGGCTGAGGAGGGCATGGGGGTAGACGTAGTTTCCGCCGGCGAGCTGTACACCGCCGCTCAGGCGGGTTTTCCCATGGAAAACGCCTACTTCCATGGAAACAGCAAGACCGACCGGGACATCCGTCTTGCCATGGACAAGGGTCTGGGCTTTTTTGTTTGCGACAACGCTGACGAACTGGAAGCCATCAACGCGGAAGCCGCCCGCCGGGGGATTCGGCAGAAAGTGCTGCTGCGGCTAACTCCGGGCATTGACCCCCACACCCATGAAAAAATCAACACTGGAAAGGTGGATTCCAAATTTGGTGCCGCCATTGAGACCGGTCAGGCAGAAGATCTGATTCGGCTGACGCTGTCCAAGGAAAACATCGACCTGCGGGGCTATCACTGCCATATCGGCTCCCAGATTTTTGAGCACACGCCGTTTTGCGACGCGGCAGTAATTATGCTGGAATTTGCCGCACACATCCGGGACGCTCTGGGCTATTGCGCTCCGGTTTTGAATCTGGGCGGCGGCATGGGTGTGCCCTATACAGCAGAGCAACCCACCATTGACTATGAGAAAAATATCCGCAGCATTGGAAAGCTGATTGCAGATACTTGCGCTCGTCTGTCTATGACACCCCCTGCGATTTTGATGGAGCCGGGCAGAAGCATTGTGGCAGATGCCGGTATCACCCTGTACTCCGTATCCTCCATCAAAAAAATCCCCGGCTTCAAGAATTATGTAGCCGTGGACGGCGGCATGACCGATAACCCCCGCTATACCTTATACCAAGCTGCCTATACGGTTCTGCCTGCCAGTCGCATGAACGACCGGAAAGATCTTTGCTGCACCATAGCAGGCTGCTGCTGTGAAAGCGGCGATCTGCTCCAGGAAAACGTCCTGCTGCCCCATCCACGGCGAGGGGATTTGCTGGCGGTGCTTACCACCGGCGCATATAATTTCTCCATGGCATCCAACTATAATCGGGTTCCCCGCCCGCCCATTGTAATGGTGGGCAAGGACGGTCCCTATGTGGCTGTACAACGGGAAAGTTACGACGACCTGCTACGAAACGATATGTAAACAAAACCCGGCACGCGGTTTCGGCGTGCCGGGAAATCTTATTTCTTGACCTCGTCCAGTGCTTCCTTGATCGCACCTATAGAATACAGGGAGCCAAAGCACAGAATCACGCCATCGGCACCCGCCTTTTCCATGGCAGCAAGAACGCCGCCGGTAATGGTATCATAGGCAGTCGCCTTGGCACCGGCATCCATTAGATACCGGGCCAGAAGACCTGCGTCCAGCTTCCGGGGATTGGGCGGTGTGATGCACACAAACTCCTGCACCAGAGGCATCACCGGTTTATACATATCGCCGTAGTCTTTATCTGCCAGTACGCCGGTCAGCGCAATGACTTTCCGGTCCGTCAGGTAGTCTTCAATGTTCTTCACCAGAGCTTCAATGCACTGGGGGTTGTGGCCGCCGTCAATAATAAACAGAGGGTCGTGGCCCACAATATCAAATCTGCCGGGCCAGGACACCGTCTTCATACCGATGCGGATGTTCTCCTCTGTAATTTTCCAACCCTTTTCCATCAGGGTATCCACTACAGACAGGACCACAGAAGCATTGTGAAGCTGATGGTCTCCCAGCAGAGGCAGCTCCAGAGCTTTTCGGCTGCCGCAGTCAAAGACCTGTCCCTCCAGACTGTGAGAGATCAGCCGCAGACTGCTGAAATCTGCTTTTTTCAGTGCTACATTCTTTTCCTTGCAGACCTGTTCAAACACGGCCTCCACAGAAGGAACGCCCCGGTAGATCACGGCGCTTCCGCCTTCTTTGAATATGCCTGCTTTGGTCAGAGCAATCTCTTCAACCGTGCTGCCCAGCACATCTGTGTGATCCAGCCCGATGTTGGTGATTACTGCCACCTCCGGCACATCAATCACATTGGTGGAATCGTAAGCACCGCCCATGCCCACCTCAAGCAGAACAATGTCGCAGCCATTGCGCATAAAATACTCAAAAGCAATGCAGGTTACAAGTTCAAATTCCGTTGGGCTCTCCTCCATGGAATCCGCAAGGGGCTTAACCCAGGCAGTAATCTCCACCAGCTCGTCGTCGGGGATCTGCTGGCCGTCGATCTGCATCCGCTCGTTGAAGCGGTAGATATAAGGAGAGGTGTATAAGCCCACCCGGTAGCCTGCCTGCCGCAGGATGGACGCGGTCATGGCGGCGGTGGAGCCCTTGCCGTTGGTGCCGGCAATGTGGACAAATTTCAGCTTTTTCTGGGGGTTGCCCATCAAATCCAGAAGGTTCTGGGTACGGCTCAGTCCGGGAATGCTGCCCTTCCAAAATACAGAGTGGATATACGCCACTGCCTGCTCAGCATTTGTAATGGTCATATCCTTCTTTATATTTTGAGTCGGCCATAGCTTCAGCCGCTCAAACACCCGCACCCGGAACAGCAGGTACAGAATCGCTACATCAATTATCATAGTAAACAGAAACTGCACGCTGCGGGTTGATAAGAAATACACAAGCCCCTGTTGCATAGAGCCTGCAACATTGGGATCATAATAGTAGAAATACGCCAAAACGCAGCTCTGGTACAGGATGGACCCAAGAACTACCGGAGGCAGGAAACCAGCGGCAATCCACCCAAGTCCCTGCTTCTTGGCTAACTGCTTTCGGAACAACCCGCCAAACACACCATACAGGATGGGCGGCAGACTAAAAAAGGGATTGTAGCCGAAGCCGGAGAACAGGCAGCCTACAAGGTCTGCCGTAAAGCCTACAAGACCACCAGCCATGGGACCAAAGAGTACGCCTGCCAAAAAAATGGGCACTGCTTCAATTGAAAATCTGGTAAAGGCGTTGGGCATGGGTACGATCAGCCGCGCCAATACCACGCTTAGGGCGGCTAGCAGGGCGCAGCTTGCCAGGGTCCGGGTTGCCATACGCTGTTTGTGGGTGATTTTCTTTTTCATTGGAATACCTCCTTTAATAAGGTGCTGTCCAAACAAAAAATCCCCACACGCCAAAGCGTGGGGGAGCAGTTACGGACAAAACACCCGAGGGCAAGCAGCTCAAAACCGTCAGGCTGCATACCCGACCGAGTATCGCTTTGCATAAAGGATGTTCTCCAATATGTCAGCGGGTGCGAAAACCCCATCGCGGACACCAGTCCTTCGTCTGCCACACAACTCCCCATTTTGGCAGCACTTCACGCAAGGTCTTCTACTCTGTTCGCGCATATCATACACGATAAGTGGTAAAATGTAAATACCTTTTTCAAAAACTTGGCAAATTCAGATTCATCAGGCTGTTGGTTCAGGGATTTCATCTTCTGTCCACCTACAAATAGGAAATAAAAAAGACCGGGCTAGGCTGCACCGAACCAGTAAAACTGGACAATAGACAAAAAGGCCCCCTGTGTAGGATAATAACTACACAGGGGGTATTGCTATGCAGAAACGAAAATACACACATCTAAAGGCCGTAGAGGGGATCATATTGTCAATGCGACAG